>CAZULX010000445.1:0-5452 GCA_964621335.1 uncultured Streptomycetaceae bacterium | reverse complement strand
ACATCCCGTGGTCGATCGCGACGGTGCGGTTTCGTCTGGCTCGCGCCATCGCGCGCGGCCTTCCGCAATGTCCGTGCTGCGGTAAGCCCTACGTGCGCGGAGCGAGAAATTAACGACACAGTACAATTAATGTTTAGTGTTTAATGTTCAGCGCAGAAACAGTCCGGGCTTATCATTAAACACTCGACACTAAACATCGTCGAAACCGGGGCCTATCGGCCGAGAATCACTTCGACGACGAACTTGCTGCCGATGTAGGCGAGAACGAGCGTGAGAAATCCCGCCAGCGTCCACCGCACCGCGATGCGGCCGCGCCAGCCGTACACCTGCCGGCCCGCGAGCAGCGCGGCGAATATGAGCCACGACAGCACGCCGAAAACCGTCTTGTGGTTGAAAGGCGCCGCTTTGCCGAAGAGCTCTTCGGAAAAAACGACGCCGCTGCCGAGCGTGAGCGTGAGCAGGATGAAACCCGCCCAGATGATGCGGAAGAGGAGCGCTTCCATGGTGAGGAGCGGGGGAAGCTTTTGCTGGACCTGCGTGAGCGTGCCGTCGTGCAGGCGCCGCTCCAGCAGCGCCATGAGCAGCACGTGGAGCGAGGCGATCGTGAAAAGGCTGTACGCGAGCATCGCGATCAGGAGGTGTACCTTGAACGCCGCCGCGCCGGTATTGGGCAGCGCTCGCGCGGCCGGCATCAGCGCCGGGAGCAGCACCGCGGCCGCGGCGATCGGCAGCACCAGCGCCTGCAGGCCGTCGAGCCGGTAGACAAAGTTCCCGAGCCAGTAGATCAGCACGGTCAACCACAGAATCGCCGACACCGCGTCCGCGACTCCGAGGTGCATGCCGTCAGGCGCGAAGAGCGCGCGCCCGAGCAACCACCCGTGCAGCGCGAGTGGAACCAGCACGGCGTAGTGCTCGGCGCTGCGCGGCACGGCGGTGTGCATGTCGCCGCCGGCGTGGGCCGCGGGGTGCGCCCAGCGCGTGCGCCAGAAGTAAATCGCGAGCGCACCATAGAGAAGCGCGTTCACGACATACGCTACAATTTCCATAAACCGGAAAGTCTACACCACACCCATGTTCGACACCCTGACGACGCGGCTTACGCGCGTCCTTAAAACGCTGCGCGGCGAAGCGCGCATCACCGAAGACAACATCAAGGACGCGCTGCGCGAAGTGCGCATGGCGCTGCTCGAAGCCGACGTGGCGCTGCCCGTGGTGCGCGATTTCATCGCAGCCGTTCGCGACAAGGCGCTCGGACAGGACGTGATCGGCAGCCTGACTCCCGGGCAGGCGGTCGTGGGCGTCGTGCACCGCGAGCTCGCCGCGCTCATGGGCGAGCACAACGACGCCCTCGACCTCGCGACGCAGCCGCCGGCGGTGCTGCTCATGGCGGGACTGCAGGGCAGCGGTAAAACGACGACCAGCGGCAAACTCGCGAAGTGGCTCAAGGAGCAGCACAAGAAGAAAGTGCTGCTGGTGAGCTGCGACGTCTATCGTCCCGCCGCGATAGAGCAGTTGAAAACGCTCGCTTCCCAGGTCGGCGCCGATTTCTTTCCTTCGTCGGCGGACGAGAAGCCCGTCGACATCGCCACTCGCGCCCTCGATTACGCGCGGCGCCATTTCAACGACGTGCTGATCGTCGACACCGCGGGGCGGCTCGCGATCGACGAGGCAATGATGCAGGAGATACGGGAGCTGCACGCGGCGGTGAAGCCGATCGAGACGCTGTTCGTGGTCGATGCGATGCAGGGCCAGGACGCGGTGAACACGGCGCGTGCGTTCTCCGAAGCGCTGCCGCTGACCGGTATCGTGCTCACCAAGCTCGACGGCGACGCGCGCGGCGGGGCGGCGCTCTCGGTGCGCCACGTCACCGGCAAGCCGATCAAGTTCGCCGGCGTCGGCGAGAAGCTGACGGGGCTCGAGCCTTTCCATCCCGACCGCATGGCTTCGCGCATCCTCGGCATGGGCGACGTGCTCACGCTGATCGAGGACGTGCAGAAGAGCGTCGACCGCAACGAGGCCGAGAAGCTCGCGCACAAAGTCAAAACGGGCAAAGGCTTCGATCTCGAGGACTTCAAGCAGCAGATCGTGCAGATGAAGAAAATGGGCGGCGTCTCGGCGCTCATGGACAAGCTGCCCGGGAACCTCGCGCAGATGGCGCAGGGCGCGCCGAACGTCGACGACAAGCAGATCCGCCGCATCGAAGGCATCATCAATTCGATGACCGCGAAAGAGCGCTCCAGGCCCGAGATCATCAAGGCTTCGCGCAAGCGCCGCATCGCGACCGGCGCCGGGGTCTCGGTTCAGGAAGTGAACCGGCTCCTGAACCAGTTCGAGCAGACGCAGAAGATGATGAAAATGATGGCCAAGGGCGGCATGGCGAAAATGATGCGCTCTATGCGAGGCATGTTCCCTGGCATGCGCTGATCGAGTCCGATCAGCTGCCAGGGAAGCGCCTCGCAGCGCGCAGCGCTCCGGAGAACAACTCGGAGGGAAACCCATGGTTTCCCTGGTCGCGGCACCTCGCGTCCGCTCGGCAGCCTACCGGCGAAGCCGCGCCCCAACAAACGAACAGAGGGAAAACCGATGGTTTCCCTCCGTAACCTCCTTTCCTTCGGCTCGCGTTGCGCGCTTCTTCGCCTTGGCTTCGTGGCGGCCGCGCCGTCAATCCAGGCTGAAGCCTTTGTCGCGGATGAAGGTGCCGAAATCGGCGCGCTCGGGCACTCCGTAATGCCGCGCTTTCTCTTCCGACCAGCCGTAGACCTCGGATTCGCCGAAGCGCTCGACGCGCCGCTGCCTGCGGTACGGCATGAGCGCCTGGCGGCGGCGGTCGTAGCCCTCGATCTTTTCGCGCACGCGCGACTCGTCGTAGCGATCGACGTGCACGGTCACGTCGAGCGGCAGCCGCGGGGTGATACGTCCCGCTTCAGCGGGGTATCCGGCGGTGAGGCCGGCAACCGGAAAAACCCAGTCGGGAAGATCGAGCAGCGCGCTCACATCGCGCGGCTTGTTGCGGATGCCGCTGATCGGGCACGCGCCGAGCCCCACCGCCTCGGCCGCGCGTATGAACGTCGTCATGACGATGCCCGCGTCGACCGCTGCGTTCATGAAGTGGTCGAGATGGTCGTTCGCGAAAGGTTTGCCGCGCCACTCGCCGATCTGCCGGATGCGCCGGTTGCTGCCGCAGAAGACGAGGACCACCGGCGCTTCGGCGATCCACGGCATGTCGGGGATGAGTGCCGTCACGGCGCGGACTTTCTCGCGATCGGCGAGGTGAACGATATCGGCCTGCTGCAGATCGGATTTCGACGGCGCCGACAAGGCGCAGGCCAAAAGGAGCCGCAGCAGCGCAGGGTCAACCGGCCGGTCGGCATAGCGCCGATGGGAGCGGTGCCCGACGATGCGGCCGATTTCGTCCAGCCCGGGTGACGCCGGGTCGACGGCGAGCCGTTCCCCGAAGCGTTCGGCTATGGCGTGTTCGATGAAGGCCGGCGTAGGGGGAGCTTCGTGGGGCATGGTCGTCTTTCCATGGCTGAACATAACATTGTGCCGCAGGCTAAAAGTACCGTAAAATCACGCCCTTTCCGCATTCCTACGGCAAATAACATGGTAGTGATACGTTTAGCGCGTGGTGGCGCCAAGAAGCGGCCATTTTTCAATCTCGTCGTGGCCGATTCGCGCCGCGCGCGCGACGGCCGCTTCATCGAGCGCCTGGGGTTCTACAACCCCAAGGCGCCGAAGGGCCACGAGTCGCTGCGCATCGACCGCGAGCGTCTCGCGCACTGGCAGTCGAAGGGCGCGATCCTTTCGGCGACTGCGGCGCGCCTGCTGAAGCAAATGGGGGCGCAGCAGACTCCGCAGCCGACCGCCTGAGCCTCTCCCGCTCCAAGCCACCCGAGGACCTGGTGGTGATGGGCCACATCACCGGCCCTTTCGGAGTCAAAGGCTGGGTGAAGCTCCAGCCGCTTACCGAGCCGAAAAGCCTCGTCGATTACCCGGTGTGGTGGATCGGCGGCGATGCAGGCTGGCAGGAGGTCAGGGTCGAGGGGGTTGAGGTGCAGGGTCCGGCGATCGCCGCCAAGCTCGAAGGGTGCGACGATCGCGAGCAGGCGGCGCTTTATCGGGGACGCGAGGTCGCGGTAGCGCGGTCCGAGTTTCCGGCCGCAGGAGAGAACGAGTTTTACTGGGCCGACCTGGTCGGCCTGAAAGTCGTGAATGCACAAGGCGAAGATCTGGGCACCGTAGCCCGGGTTTTCGAAACCGGCGCGAACGACGTGCTGGTGGTGGAAGGCGCTCGCGAGCGGTTGATTCCGTTCATCGAGCAGGTGGTGCGGGAGGTCGATCTGGAGGCGCGTCTCATTCGGGTCGACTGGGACGCAGACTTCTGATGTTGCAGATCGACGTCGTCACGCTGTTCCCGCCGATGTTCGACGCGGTAACCGAAAGCGGTGTGACCGGAAGGGCGCGCGAGCGCAAGCTGTACGAGTTGGTGCTGTGGAATCCGCGGGATTTCGCGACTGGGAGCTACCGCAGCGTCGATGACCGGCCGTACGGCGGTGGCCCGGGGATGGTGATGATGCTCGAGCCGCTGGAAAAAGCGCTGTCGGCGGCGCGGCAAAGGCAGAGAAGCAGCGGCGTCGAAAAGCCGCGGGTGGTGCATCTCACGCCGCAGGGCAGGCTGCTCGATCACGCACTGGTGGCCGAGCTTGCGAAAGAGCAGGGCATCGTGATGCTCGCCGGCCGTTACGAAGGCGTGGACGAGCGACTGGTGAAGCGGGTGATCGACGAGGAGATCTCGATCGGCGATTACGTGCTTTCCGGCGGCGAGCTCGCGGCGATGGTGGTGATCGACTGCGTGGTCCGGCAGATGCCGGGGGCGCTGGGTGATGCGGAATCGGCGAGCCAGGATTCGTTCGTGAACGGACTCCTCGACCATCCGCACTATACGCGGCCCGAAGTGTACGGGAACGATGCCGTGCCAGCGGTGCTCCTGTCCGGCAACCATGCGGACATAGCGCGGTGGCGATTGAAGCAGGCGCTGCGACGGACATGGTTGCGCCGGCCCGACCTGCTCGAGAAGCGGACGCTCACCTCCGAAGAGGCGCGGCTGCTTGAAGAATTCAGGAACGAGATTTAAAGGACGCGAACATGGACTTGATCCAACAGCTCGAGCAGGAAGAAATCCAGCGCCTCGGCAAGAAGATTCCGGAGTTTGCGCCGGGGGACACGGTCGTCGTGAACGTGAACGTGGTCGAAGGCGAGAGGAAGCGCGTGCAGGCGTACGAAGGCGTCGTCATCGCCAAGCGCAACCGCGGGCTCAACTCCTCGTTCATCGTACGCAAGATTTCCTCGGGCGAGGGCGTGGAGCGCACGTTCCAGACCTACTCTCCGTTGATCGCGAGCATCGACGTAAAGCGCCGCGGCGACGTCGGCCGCGCCAAGCTCTATTACCTGC
>CAZULX010000444.1:0-3649 GCA_964621335.1 uncultured Streptomycetaceae bacterium | reverse complement strand
CGTTCGCATCGAATTGGCCATCAAAGTTTCCAACGGACCCAGCGCCGTGGTGAAGGCGAGGTGCTGCTCGTTCGTCAGCGGCTGGTTGTGAAAAACCAGCACCGCATGCCGGTCCATGGCGGTGTGAATTTCCTCGGCCTGCGCGGCCGTCAGAGGTTCGCGCAGGTCGATGCCTTCGACCTCGGCGCCGATGTGGGTTGTAAGCGATCGAATACGAATGGGCATGATGGTTGACTCTGTCTTCAAAAGTTACGCGCGGCTCGCGCGGTCGGCGGCAGGAACCGCTTACTTGGACGTTACGCGGCGACCGCCTGCTCCACCGTCGGCGCATCGCCGCTGACCGTGGTCCTGCGCACGTCGCGCGCTTCGCTGGCGGGATAGGCCCGTCCGCGGTGCATGGTCTGGCGGTTGTCCCAGATCACGAGGTCGTCGACCTGCCACTTGTGTGAATAGACGAACTCGCGCTGCGTGGCGTGCTCGGTCAGATCGCGCAGCAGCAGCCGGGCCTCCGGCAGCGCCCACCCGACAATGGTGCCGATGTGGGACGACAGGTAGATCGATTTGCGCCCGATCCTCGGCAGCGTGCGAACCAGTCTCTGGCGCACGGGCTTGAAGCGCTCGCGTTCCTCCGGGGTGAATTCCGTGAACCCGACGGCCTCGCGCGAGAACAACTGGGAGTGCTCGCAGACGAGATCCTCGATCACGTCCTTCGTTTCGGCGTCCAGCGCCTCGTATGCCGCGCCCATGTGGGCGAACTCGGTATTGCCGCCTTTCGAGGGGATGCGCAGCGCGCGCAGCAGCGAGTATTTCGCCGGGACTGCCTTGAATGACGAGTCGGAGTGCCACAGGCGATTGCCGATGGCGAAGAGCCGCCTGCGGTCGTCCTGCCCGAACGGCTTATCGTTGCCGTCGAGGTTCGACACGTCGGCGAAGGTCGGCGGCAAACGGAAATCCGCGGCAGCGCGCAGGCTGTTGCCCATCGTATTTTCCAGCGCTCCCAGCGCCTGGGTGAAGGCGAGGTGCTGATCGTTCGTAAGGGGCTGGTTATGAAACACCAGCACCGCATACCGGTCCATGGCGGCGTGAATCTCCCCGGCCTGCGCGGAGGAGAGCGGCTCGCGCAGATCGATGCCGTCGACCTCGGCGCCGATGCATGTTCCGAGCGTGTGAAATCGAATGGACATGATGGGCTCTCCTCGAGGGGTGACGCGGGCTTGGGCTTGGGGCTTGGTGTGCCGCGATTATCACACGCCGACCCGCGATCCGGCGTGGGGTATGCTCACGCCCGGGAACAGCAAAACGCCATAATCGATCCCTGAAGGAGGACTCGAATGCCCACGGGAGATATCACCGGAAGGCTCGCGAAGTACATGGTGGAGGCGCGCGAGCGCAAGCTCGCCCCGGAGGTGGCGCGGGAAGCGCGGCACCGCATCCTCGACTCGCTCGCAGCGATGGTGTCGGGCGCGCATATGAAGCCCGGAGAGATGGCGATCAAGTACGCGCGCGCCCAGGGCGGCACCGCAGAGGCGACCGTTGTCACCACCGACATCCGCACGAGCGCCGTGAACGCCGCCCTCGCGAACGCGATGTTCGGTCACGCCGACGAGACCGATGACTTCGATCCGGCGACGAAAGCGCACCCCGGCTGCTCGGTCGTCCCCGCGGCGCTGGCAATGGCAGAGCGTGGAGGGAGCACGGGCACGGAGCTTCTCAACGCCGTAACGCTGGGCTACGACCTGTGCTGTCGCTTCCTGTACGCGCTCAACGCGGACCTCGTGCGGGCGACGCACCGCAGTGCCGAAGGCACCAGCTCTACGATGGGCGCCGTCGGCGCTGCGGCCGCCCTCGCGCGCCTCGATGAAAAAGGGATGCGCCATGCGCTCTCCTATGCCGCGCAGCAGGTCTCGGGCATCTGGAGCTGGGTGCGCGATGCCGAGCATGTCGAAAAGGCGTTCGATTTCTCCGGCATGGGGGCGCGCAACGGCGTCACTGCCGCGATCATGGCGCAGATGGGTTTCAGCGGCGTGTGGGACGTGTTCGACGGCGAGCACAACGTGCTCATCGCACTCTCCACGGATCCGCGGCCGGAGGAAATGGTGGAGGCGCTCGGCAGCCGCTACATCATCACCGAGACCGCGATCAAGCCCTATTCAGTCGGCTATCCGATCCAGTCGCCGGTGGACGCTTTCCTTCGGTTGCACCGCGAGCACGGGCTCACGCCCGACAACGTGGAGCGCATCGTCGTGACGCTGCCCGAGGACGGCGCCCGGATCGTCAACGATCGCGCGATGCCCGACGTGAATTGCCAGTACATCATCGCCGTGGCGCTCCTCGACGGCACCGTGTCGTTCGAGGACAGCCACTCTTACGAGCGGATGAAGGATCCGAATGTGCTCGCCGCGAAAGCGAAAGTGCAATTGACCGGCGACAAGGCGCTGATGGACCCTGCCGCACCACGCAGCGGCCGGGTGGAAGTGACGCTGAAGGACGGCCGCACCGTCAGCCACTTCACGCGGCATGCGCCCGGCACCAGGGAAAACCCGATGGATACCGAAGCCGTCAATGCCAAGGCGCGGAACCTGATGGCGCCGGTGCTCGGAGGCGAAAAGACCGAGGCCCTCATCAGCAGCGTGAACGCCCTCGAAAAAGTGAAGGACGTGCGCGAGCTGAGCGCTTACCTGTCCACGAAGTAGCCCACAATGAAGCCGGCGGGTTACGCTTCGCTCCACCCGCCCTACGAGGGTGATACTAGGAACAGCGAATATGACTGCCACCATTCCACCCGCCGCGAAGGCGGCGCTGACGTCCACCGGTAAGCTGCGCGCCGGCATCAATTTTCAGAATCAGTTTCTGACCACGCTCGGCCCGAACGGCGAGCAGGGCGGCGTGGCCGTCGAATTCGCGCGCGAGCTCGCGGGCAGGCTCGGCGTGCCGCTGGAAATCATTTCGTACAAGTCGGCCGGCGCACTGGCCGATTCGGTGACCACCGGCGCGTGGGAGATCTCCGTGCTCGGCGACGAGCCCGAGCGCGCCAAGGTCATCGACTTCGCGCCGCCACTGACCGAGCTCGAAGCGACCTACCTCGTCCCTGCGGGGTCGCCGATACAGAGCGTCGGCGAAGTCGACCGCGCTGGCGTGCGCATCGTCTCGCCCGCGAAGAGCGCGTACGATCTGTATCTCGCGCGGACCATCAAGAACGCGCAACTGGTGCAGATCGCGGGCTCGAAGGCGGCGCGGGACCACTTCGTCAACGAGAAGCTCGATGCGCTGGCAGGGCTCAAGCAGGGCTTGCTCGAGTTCGCGCCCACGCTGCCGGGGTCGCGCATACTCGACGGCAACTTCACCGTCGTTCGCCATACCGTGGGCTCGCCGAAGGGGCTGAATGCGGCGGCCGCCTATCTGCGCGGCCTCGTTGAAGACGTGAAAGCTTCGGGGCTCGTCGCCCACTGGATCGAAAAGAGCGGCGTGAAAGGTCTGTCGGTCGCGCCGCCCGCGGGGAAATAGAGCAGGCTCACGACTGACGCGAGGTCAGCGGGTTTTCCCGATCCTCTTCGCAACGACGTGCAGGCTGCCTTCTCCGGCCCCACTGTCGCTCGGGTACGCCCGCACCTTCTGCAGGAGCTTCTGCCCGGTGGTGGAATCGACCAGC
>CAZULX010000443.1:0-7040 GCA_964621335.1 uncultured Streptomycetaceae bacterium | reverse complement strand
GCGCTGTTGCCGCCGCGATCCTGCTTCGGCGCTTTCTCCAGCACCGCGACGCGTACTTTTGCTTCCACCGCAGCGAGCGCCGCGGCGCATGCTGCATTGCCACTGCCGACCACCAGGACGTCGTAGTTATGATTGCCTTCCATGGGTCTCTCCTCACCAACCGCGCGGCTCGTCGCGCAGGAAAGGCATCGCCCTGAGCTCCGCCGCCAGCTTTTCAAAGCGCTTCGCGTCCAGCTTGTCGAGCGGCGGACGCGTCTCGCCGCAATCGCGGCCCATCGCGCGCATCGCGCCTTTGAGCGCCTCGATGCCGCCGGCGCGCTTCACGGCCTGGCGCAGCGCCGCGACCTTCTCCTGCGGTTCTCTCGCGTCGAAGTATTTTTCGGTGCGGCAGATGTCA
The DNA here is from genome assembly GCA_964621335.1 of uncultured Streptomycetaceae bacterium. GTDB lineage: Bacteria > Pseudomonadota > Gammaproteobacteria > Burkholderiales > SG8-41 > JAQGMV01. Next base: position 6,643 of record CAZULX010000443.1, on the reverse strand, counting down.
TAGAGGTTGCGCACGAGCTTCGGCGCAACCGCGGCGAGCGAGCTCCACATCGAGCTCGCGCCGATCGTGCCCGCGGACACCATGTATTCGGTACCGGAGATCAACTGGAAATCGGGGCGCACGCGCCATGCCGCGGAAATCGAGTCGATCATGAATTGCCACTGATGGCTCGCATCGACCAGACCGGCGAAATTCGGCAGGCGATCGATCAGCTTCACCACGAGATCGGCCGAGAGCTTGGTCGCCGCGAGCTCGTCGGGCGTGTGAAAGACGTAGAACGGTATCGTCACCGCCGAACCGATACGCGTGAAGTGCTCGACGAGCATCGCGGGCGGCGGCGTCCAGTAGTACGGCGTCGTCGAAATCACCGCGGCGGCGCCGGCGTCCTGCGCGTAGCGCGCGCGGTCCGCGGCGATCTGCGTGCCGGCGTCGCTCGTGTGCGCGATCACCGGCACGCGCCCCTTGACCTGGCGGACCGTGAACTCGAGGATCTGGCGCTGCTCGGCGTCGGAAAGGCTCACCGATTCGCCCGTGTGCATCTGCACCGCGAGCCCCTCCGCGCCGTTTTTGAGGTGGAAGGCGACGACGCTTTCGAACAGGCCGAAATCGATTTTGCGGTCGGCCTTGAACGGCGTGATCGGGGTGTGGACGAGACCGAGCCTGAGATGTGCCATGTGCGTTCTCCCGTTACCAGCCGTGCGGCTCGGATTCGATGATCCCGAGCTCCTGCAGGCGCTTCTCGATGAAAGCGATGCGCTCTTTCGACGCGTTCGGCAGCGGCGGGCTTGTGGGTCCGACCGGGCGCCCCATGAGCACCATGCCGCCTTTGAGCGACGACGGGTACTGCTCCTTCAGGAGGTCCCACAGCCTCAGCATTTTGAACTGCAGGTCCCGCGCGCGCGGCGCATCGCCCGAGATGCACGCTTCCCAGAGCTGCGTGCAGAGGTTGGGGCAGATCGCGCCGGCAGACGAGTAACAGCCGACGCCGCCGAGCGGCACCGAAGGCGCGAGGAACTCGACTCCCGTCACGAGAGAGAAGTCGGGCCGTATCGCGAGCGCAGTGCGCGAAAGCTCGAGGAATTTCTCGCTATGGAAGCTCGCGTCCTTGAGCGCGACGAGATTCGGCAGGCGCTCGAGGAGCCTTCCCAGGAGCTCGCCGGTGAACTCGGCGCCCGAGAGCATGCGCGGCGAGTTGTAGGCGATGAGCGGCAGATCGATCGAGGTGCCCAGGCGCACGTAATGGTCGTAGAGCGCCTCCTGCGATGGGTTCCAGAAATACGGCGTGATCGCGATGATCGCGTCGGCGCCGATTTTCTGCGCGTGCTGCGCGAGCTCCATCGAGTCTTCGACCGAGAGCGCGCTCACGTGGATCGAGATCGGGATGCGCCGCCCGAGCGCTTTCACCGCGACCTCCGCGAGCGCTTTGCGCTGCGCCATCGTGAGATTGAGCGATTCGCCTTTGTGGTGCGGCCACGAGATCGCGGTCGCGCCGGTGCGCACGTGGAAGTCGAGCAGCTTCTCGAAAGTCGCGAGATCGGGCGTGAAATCGTCCTTGAGCGGCGTCACCGTGCTTTGCATCACCCCTTCGAACATGCGGCCCATATCGATTCCCTTCAGTTAGTGAGAGCCGGCGCGCGTTAGACGCCCTGAAGCACGCTCTCGATCTCCGCGAGCTCGTCGGCCGCGGGCACGCGTGCGCCCGCCTTCACGTTCCGCTCGACCTGTTCCGGCGTGGTTGCGCCCGCGATCACGCTGGACACCACCGGATTCGCGAGCAGCCAGCCGAATGCGAGCTCGAGCACGCTCAATCCGCAGCGCTCGCTGTAATCGCAGAGCCGCTCCACCAGCGCCCAGTTCGCGTCGGTGAGGTACTTGTCGGCGAGGCGGCGCTCGGACGTGTTTTCATCCGCGCAGTTGTTTCACGCGCTCGACGAACGCCGGCAGCACTTCGCGGTAATCCCCGACCACGCCGTAATCGGCGCGCGAGAAGATGTCGGCTTCCGGACTGTTGTTGATCGCGACGACTTTGCGCGCCGCCGAGATGCCCGCGAGGTGCTGCGCCGCACCGGAGATGCCGACTGCAATATACAGATCGGGCGAGACGCTCGTCCCGCTCAATCCCACCTGATGCGACGAAGGCACCCACCCCGAGTCCGCGACCGGACGCGAGCAGCCCACCGCGGCGCCGAGCGCGTCCGACGCCTCCTCGATGAAATGCCAGTTATCGGGGCCGCCGATGCCGCGTCCGCCCGACACGATGATCTTGGCGTCCTTCAACCGCGGACCGCTCGTCGCGCCGGCCGACTCTTCCGCGAGCACGGTCACGCGCGTGTCCGCGGGCGGAGTAACGGTGAGCGCGATGCGCTCGGGGTTGCCTTCCACCGCCGAAGGCTCGAAAGCGCTCGCCTGCACCGTCGCCATGCGGTATGCGCCGCGGATCACATACTCGGCCGATACGCCGCCGCCGTTTACGGGCTTGGTCGCGACCAGCGCGTTCCCTTCCACGGTTAGAGCGGCGCAGTCCATCACCAGTCCCGCATCGATGCGCGCCGCGAGCCGGGGCGCCCACTCGCGAGTCTCGGCGCCGTGCGCGATGAGGACGAGCGATGGCGCACTCGCTTCGATCACCGCCTGCGCCGCGGCCATATACGCTTCGGCGGTGTACGGGCGGTAGTGCGCGCCCTGAACGAGGTAGAGCGTGCTCAAGCCGCAGCGGAATTCGTCCGCTGCGTGCGCAATGTCGTTCCCCACGAGCGCGCCGATCAGCGGCCCCCCCAGCGCCTGCGCGATCTGCGCGCCCGCGCTTGCGAGCCGCAGCGTCGCGGGCGCGAGCGCACCGTCGCTGACCTCTCCGAAAATCAGAACCCCGGCCATCGTCCATCCTTCTGCGTAAGCGGCACGAATCTCCCCTCTCCCTCCGGGACAGGGGTCGGGGGTGAGGGGTGCACAACGGTGCGCACTAAATAAGGCCTTCCGCGTGCAGCTTCTCGGCCAGCGCCGCCCCGCGCGCCGCGCCGCCCTCGCCTTCGATCAGCTCGGCGCTCGAAGTGCGCACCTGGATGGCGAGCCGCCGCAGCTCGACTTTCGGCTCTATGGATTCGAGCGCGAGATCGGGCGCTTTCCATCCCGAGATGAGCACCCTCCCCGCCGCCATCGTGCCTTTGAGCGAAGGCATGCGAGGCTCGTTGATTTCGCTCGAAATGCCGAGCAGCGCGGGAAGAGCGACGCGCACGCGCTGGTAACCGTCTTCGATCAGGCGCTGCACTGTGACGCTGCCGTCTTCGGCCGCTTCGATTTTCGAAACAGGCCCGACTGCAGGCAGACCCAGTTTCTCCGCGATCCAGTACAGCACCTGCCCGCCGTCGGTGTCCGAAGCCTGGCGCCCGCACAGGACAAGGTCGGGCGCGCCGACCTTGCGGATCGCGGTCGCGATCACGTGCGCCGTGCCCGCGCTGTCGAGCTCGAGCCATGCGGGGTCGTTCAGCAGCACCGCTGCGTCGGCCCCCATCGCCAGCGCGCGCTTCAGCGTCGCGCGGCTCGTGTCGTCGCCGAGACACACTGCGGTGACTTTCCCGCCGTGCTGCTCCTTCAGCTTCAACGCGGCTTCGAGCGCGTTCGCGTCGTAACCGTTCATGACCGGCGGCACGCCGAAAGGCGAGACGATCCTTTTTCCCGCCGGGTCGAGATCGATGTAGCTCGGCGGCAGATTGGGATCGATGACCTGTTTTACCGTGACGACGATATTCATCCGCTTCCCTGTCGTCGTTGGTTACTTTTCCACCGACAGCCGCGAAGCGCTGGTGCCCGCGATGCGGCCGAAAGTCGCGCCCGACATCATTCCGGAACCCGAGGCATAGCCACCTACGAACAACCCGCCCACCATCTCGCCGGCTGCGAACAAGCCCGGTATCTTGCGTCCCGCCACGTGCTGTACTTCCGCGGTCTCGGGGTTGATCTTGAGGCCGCCGAACGTGAACGTGATGCCGCAGCGCACGGGCCACGCTTCGAACGGGCCTTCGTCGATTTCGAGGGCGTAGTTGCTCTTCGGCGGATAGATGCCTTTGGTGCACTTGCCGTCGAGCTGATGGCGATCGGGGTTGTAGTGCCCGGGCTGCACGGCGGCGTTGAACTCGCGCACCGTTTTCACGAACGCCTCGACCGGCAGGTCGAGTTTTTCCGCGAGCTTTTCCAGCGTGTCGGCGCTTTCGGTCGTCGCTTTCTTGTAGTTCGAGGTGTAGAGATTCATCTTGCGGATCTTCGCGTCGAGGATCTGGAACGCGACGCCGCCGGGCTGCGCGAGGATCGCGCGGCCCATGTTGGCATAGGTGCGCCCGCGCGTGTCGTACACCTCGTCGATGAACCGCTCGCCTTTGGTGTTCACCATGATCCCGTACGGGTACATGTAGCGATTGGTGCTGTCGGCGTGCACGTGTACCGAGGGCACGGTGAAGAAATCGATGTTGATGTCCTGCGGCGAGGCGTGGCAGGTGGTCCAGCTCCCGTGCGGCAGCGCGCCGATGTGCATCGCCATGCGTAACCCGTCGCCGGTATTGAAAGGCACACCGCGTACGCGGATGGTGTCCCAGGCGGGACCGAGATAGCGCGCGCGCATCTCCGCGTTCGCTTCAAAACCGCCGCACGCGAGCACGACCGCTTTCGCCCTGAACGTCGCATAGCCGTCGGGCGTGATCGCGCGCACGCCGGTCACGCGGCCCTTGCTGTCTTCAATCAGCTCGGTGGCTGCGGTCTCGTAATGGAAAGCGACGCCGTTGCGCTCGAGTATCTCGAAATTGCGCTTCTGCAGTCCCGCGCCCCCGCCGTTCATCGTGAGCACGTTGTCGTTGGTGAGGCTCGCCGGCACCCAGTCGTGGCCTTTGCTCGCCAGCCACTGGACGGTCGTCAGCGATTGCGTGACGTGAACCTGAAGGAGCTCGGGATCGCTCTGGTTGGCGGTCGCGTGCATGATCTCGTCCCAGAACGTCGCCTCGGTGCGCTGGGGAAGACCGCAGTCGAGGAGCTTCCGCAGCTCGTCGTCGGACATGTTGCGCACCAGCGGCCGCAGGTCTTCGATGCCGTTGAAGACGAATCGGATGTGGCCGGTCATCGCGCTGTTGCCGCCGCGGTCGCGCCGCGTCGATTTCTCGATGATCGCGACGCTTTTGGTTTTCTCGAGCGCCGCGTGCGCCGCGCAGCAGGCGGCGTTGCCGCCGCCAACGATCAGCACGTCGTAGTCGTGAATCTTGTCCGTCATCTGCTTTCCTCGGTTCGCGTGTAGCGCTTACTTCGATGCCTTCGCCTTGGTGCTGAAACCGGTCGCCTTCATCATCTTCTCGATGCGGGCGATGTCCATCACGATGTAATCGCGAAGCTCCTGCGGCGTGCTTCCGTCCGATTCGACGCCCGCTTTGAAAAGCAGCGCCTTCACCTCGGGTTTGTGCACCGCCTTGACGATCTCCTTATGCAGCCGGTCGATGATGGCTTTCGGCGTGTTCGCCGGCGCCTGGAACGCCATCTGCGAGGTCGACTCGTAGCCCGGAACGGTCAGCGAGATCGGCTGCAGGCCCGGAGCGAGCGCCGAAGGCTTGTTCGACGCCACGCCGAGCGCGCGCAGCTTGCCGTTCTGGACGTGGGTCCACGCGGAGCCCGCCCCCGGCCACATGACCTGTGCCTCGCCGGCCATGACGCCGATCATCGACGGTCCGGTTCCCTTGTAGGCGATGCGCTCGATGTTCACGCCCGCCATGTATTTGAAGAGCTCGCCCGCGAGAAACGGTGTCGCCCCGATCGTGCCGGAGGCGTAGTTGAGCTCGCCTGGGCGCGCTTTGGCGAGCGCGATCAGGTCCTTCACCGATTTCACCGGCAGCGAAGGATGTACGACCAGTATGATGGGCGAGCTCATCGCCATGGTGATCGGCGCGAGGTCTCGCAAAGGATCGACCTGCGTCTCGCGGAACAGATGCTGCGTCCATGCCGCGGGGCCGTAGAAGAGCAGCGTGTAGCCGTCGGGCGGCGCTTTCGCGACGACGTCGACGGCGAGGCCGCCGCGGTTCTCGACGATGAACCGTTGGCCGAGCTCCGGCGCCATCGCATCGCCCACCAGGCGCGAAGCCCAGTCGTTGTTGCTGCCGTGCGCCGAAGTGATGATGCGTATCACTTTCGATGGATACGGAGCCTGCGCGGCGTGCGCCGCACCGGCGAACGTGAGCAGAGCAGCAGTGCTTGCAGCGAGAATGCGTGTATTCAACATGTGTGTTCTCTTCCTCGTAAACCACCCCCATCCCACAGCCCCCTCGGGCGCTTCGCCCCCTCCCCCCTGAGGAGGAAGGAGCAATCCTTTATCCATCAACCGAAGGAAGGGGGTAACGGGGGGAACCTTCGGTTCCTCCTGTTCGTTTACCGCCCGCAGGAGGGCCTCCTGTCGGAGGCCCTCCCCTTCAGGGGGAGGGTTAGGGTGGGGGTGGTTTGTCCTGGTTCGGCCTTTGTATCTTTACGCCGTCACTGCGGCCGGAGTGACGCTCGAGCGGTGGTCGGTCTGCCGGGTTGATTCCAGCGCGCCCGTGAGCTCGCGCACCGACCCCAGTTTTTCGATCTGCCACAGCTGCCGGCATACCGCGTCGGCCCGCGCCGGTCCGAGCAGGCGCCC
>CAZULX010000442.1:0-28508 GCA_964621335.1 uncultured Streptomycetaceae bacterium | reverse complement strand
CGACTATCGGACGTGGCTGGAGGCGGATGATCCGAAGGACCTGCTAAAGCCGCCGCCTGTCGAGATGCTTCAGTGCTATCCGGTGAGCACGCGCGTCAACACGCCGAAAAATAATGCGCCGGATCTGATCGCCCCGGAACGGTAGTCATTCATCCGTAAGGATATCGGCTGCGTCAGAAGTATGGCGGCAAGGCACGCCTGCTAGCGAAGGCGTAGCTGAGCATGCGTTGTAGACAAGATTAACCAGTTCACTGCCGAGCTGAGAGACCCTTCGACTCCACAAGCTGAGCGAGTCCCCGCGGAGCGCATCCTGCACCTGAGCCGGGGCTGACTGGCGACGCTTCGCACCCCGCTAAGAGCGATGGTGCGGATAAGCGCAAATAGAACCGTCACGACGCTCGCTGGTCCGATGTCATGCTGAACTGGGCACGCTTCGATGTCATGTTTTCCGATGAGTGTCGGTGCCCAGCGACATCGCTGACGCTGAATCTGCCGCACATTGACGCTCTCGGTTATCCTTCTTTATAGTGTCGCGTGAGCTACTTCAGTCGCGCGACCATGAGGTGCGACGGCCTCACACGCATCGCGCTCTAGACTCCAGCGGTAGCAGCTCAAAAAGGCTCTCAAGCGTCAGTTGTCCCAGGAGGCGCCATGGAGTTCGATCCTGCCGCCAAGCTCGTTGGCGAAGCGCCGCGATTTCGCGAAGTTCTCTCCCAGGTTACAGCAATCGCTCGCACCGACGCGCCGGTGCTGGTTGAAGGTGAAACCGGAACGGGGAAGGAGCTCGTCGCGCGGGCGATGCACTACTACGGCGCGCGCAGCGCGATGCCGTTCATCCCCGCGAACTGCGGCGCGTTGCCCGAAAGCCTAATCGAGAACGAATTCTTCGGTCATCTCCGCGGCGCTTACACGGATGCGCGAGGACCGCAGCAGGGCCTCATCGCGCAGGCGCAAGGCGGCACGCTTTTTCTCGACGAGGTCGATGCGCTCCCGCCACGAGGTCAGGTCGCGCTCCTGCGTTTTCTGCAGGACTTTCGCTATCGCCCTCTGGGCGCGGCACGCGACCAAGTCGCGGACGTGCGAGTCATCGCCGCCACGAACGCTAGACTCGAACAGAGCGTGGCGCAGAAGCAGTTCCGTGCCGACTTGTTCTATCGGCTGAACATACTTTCGCTTTCGCTGCCCGCATTGCGTGAGCGTCCTGGCGACGCAGAGCTGCTCGCCCATCATTTCCTGCGCATTTACGGCAGGCAGTACCAGTTGAAAGAGCAGCGTCTTACAGACACGGATCTTGCCTGGATGCGAGGCTATGCGTGGCCCGGAAACGTGCGTGAGCTGGAAAACCTGGTGCACCGGGCAGTGGTGCAGAGCCAGGGACGGACAGCGGTTGAACTCGTGCAGCCGTCGCTTTCCGCAGTTACGGAACGGTCGAGCGTGCATTTGCCTTCATACACGAAGCACGATGAGCAGGATTTCCAGCGTGCAAAAGCAGCCGCCGTCCGGGAGTTCGAACGCTCTTTCATACAGCGCGCGCTGCTCGAAGCGGGAGGCAACGTTTCTGCTGCGGCTCGTTCGAGCGGAAAAGAGCGGCGAGCGTTCGGCAAGCTCATGAAGAAACACGGGCTGATCAAAGACGCCCATGCGGGGCAGCCTTAGCGTCTCGCGAACGTGGGTCATCACCGACCCACCTGGACGAAGTTCGACGCACCTCAACCGGGTTGAAGTGGACCCGGTTCACCGCGCCTGACGCCGCAACCCTTCGTTTTTAAAACAGCTTCTGCTGCTGCGTGCTCCGGCACGACTCTTGCGCAAGGCTCGCGCACGAGCGGCTCATCGTCTTCTCATCAGGAGGAGCATGGATGCTGACGACGCGCGTATTGACGCGCTCGCGGAGACGATTCGCGACTATCTGAACAAGCATCCGAATGCTGCCGACACACTGGAAGGAGTCGCAACATGGTGGCTGTCGGGAAACGCCGACGCGCAGTGGCTGAGCGATGTCCGCTGTGCGATGGAACGGCTGATCGAGCGGGGAAACGTCGCGCGATACACGCTGCGCGACGGGACGGTCATTTACGAGCGCAGGAAGAAAGACGTCAGGTCATGAGCACGCGCGGAATTCGTCCGTGCTGCGTGAAGCCCGGGACTACTAACTGACCAGGAGCTTGAGCGATGCCAGTTGCCCTTTCCTACCCCGGCGTCTATATCGAAGAAATTCCGAGCGGCGTGCGCACGATCACCGGCGTGGGGACTTCGATCACGGCATTCGTGGGTCGCGCCCTGCGCGGCCCCGCCGACGAGGACGAGAAAAATCCGGTACGCATTTTCAGCTTCGCCGAGTACGAGCGCATCTTCGGAGGGTTATGGGCCGAAAGCCCGATGTCGTTCGCCGTCTACCACTACTTTTTGAACGGCGGATCCGACGCATTGATCGTGCGCGTGCACGACGGTGCGAAGCCGGGCACGGCCAGTGTAGGGCTCGCGGGCGGCGGCAACGCGACGTTCACGGCGGCGAACCCCGGCGCGTGGGCTGCTCGCTTGCGCTTGCGCATCGATACCGACATCGATCCGGCAGTGGCCGCGCTGCATCCAGCCAACACGTTGTTCAACCTGCGCGTGAAGGATCTCGCCACCGGTGTCACTGAAACCCACCTGAACGTTTCGATTACTCAAGGCCAGCCGCGCTTCGTGGGCGAAGTGCTGAAGCAGAGCAGCAAGCTGCTGCGCGGGCCGACGGCCACACTGAGCGGGCTGCCGACGCCCAATGCGGCTGCGCCCTCGACCGCGCCCGACCCGTTCGACCAGCCCAGCGCGACCAGCGTCTCCACCGACGCCGACAACGGCAGCCCAGTGGACGCAACCCAGATCTCGGACCCGGGGCTGCGCGCCGCGAAGAAAGGCCTTTTTGCGCTGGAGAAAGCCGATCTCTTCAACCTGCTTTGCATCTCGCCGTTCTCCCCGACTGCCGATGTCGACAAGACCACGTGGGACGCTGCGGTCGCGTATGCGAAAGAGCGCCGGGCGATGGTGCTTGTGGATCCGCCGTTCAACACAAGCGGCTGGGATGAAATGTCCGATGTCACTGCCACGAACGCGATCACCAGCTTGGCTTCGCGGAGCGAAAACGCGGCGCTGTTCTTTCCGCGAATCCGCGCGGCGAATCCGCTGAACGAGAACCGGCCTGAATCGTGGGCGCCCGCCGGCGCCGTAGCCGGTGTATTCGCCCGCACCGATGCAGCGCGGGGTGTGTGGAAATCGCCTGCGGGAGTGGACGCCACTCTGACCGGAGTGCTGGGCCTCGACGTGAATCTCACCGATCTCGAGAACGGTGCGATCAACCAGCTTGGCGTCAACTGCCTGCGCAACTTCCCGAACACCGGGCCTGTCGTGTGGGGCGCACGCACGTTAAAAGGCGCCGACAGCCTCGCAAGCGAATGGAAGTACCTCGCGGTGCGGCGAATGGCGCTGTTTCTGGAGGAGAGCCTCTACCGCGGGACGCAATGGGTCGTGTTCGAGCCGAACGACGAGCCGCTGTGGGCACAGATCCGGCTGAACATCGGCGCTTTTCTCCAGAACCTCTTCCGCCAGGGCGCGTTCCAGGGCACATCCCCGCGGGAGGCGTATTTCGTGAAATGCGATCGCGAGACGACGACGCAGACCGACATCAATCTCGGCATCGTGAACATCGTCGTGGGTTTCGCGCCGCTCAAGCCGGCCGAGTTCGTGGTGATCAAGATGCAGCAGATCGCGGGGAACATCCCCACGTAAGAGCCGTCAGGCGCGGGAAGTGATGAAGGAGAGGACGTATGGCACAGTTTTCCGTTAACGCGCAGCGCTTCGATCCTTACAAGAATTTCAAGTTTCGCGTGAAGTGGGATGGACGCTACGTGGCCGGCGTGAGCAAAGTGTCGGCACTGAAACGTTCGACCGAAGTCGTCGAACACCGCGAAGGCGGCGATCCGTCGACCTCGCGTAAATCGCCGGGACGCACTAAGTTCGAAGCGATCACGCTCGAACGGGGCGTCACGCACGACACCGAGTTCGAGAAGTGGGCGAACAAAGTCTGGAATTTCGGCTCCGGCCTGGGCGCCGAGGTGTCGCTCAAGAGCTTTCGCAAAGACATCATCATCGACCTCTATAACGAGGCCGGCCAACTCGTGTTGTCCTACAAGGTATTTCGTGCGTGGGTCTCCGAGTTCCAGGCGATCTCCGATCTCGACGCGAACGCGAATGCGGTAGCGATACAGAACATCAAGCTGGAGAACGAGGGCTGGGAACGTGACTACGATGTAGGCGAGCCGAGCGAGCCTGACTTCAGCGAGCCGGCGTGACGCTCGCGATGCCCGGAGATTTCGCGCCTGACTCGGTGCTCACTCTATGGGAGCGTGCGCTTGCGCGGCCTCCTCACGCGCGTGCCGACGCGCTGCTCGATGACCCCGGTGAGCGTGCGGCGCCGCGCACGCTGGGTCAGCGCAATCTGAAGCTGCTCGTTTTGCACGCGCAATTGTTCGGACGCGAGCTGGAACTACTCAGCCACTGCCCCTCGTGCGCCACGGTGGTCGAGTTCACGGCGGACTGCGACGCGCTCGCAAAGCTGCCGGGGAGCGAAGATGCATCGTCGCATCGGCTCGACATACAAGGACACGTAATCGATTTTCGTCTGCCACGCAGCGCGGACGTGATCGCCGCATCTGACGCGTCCACCGAGGGCGATTTCGCGCGTGCCCTGTTGCAGCGCTGCATTCTCTCTAGCACGCGAGACTGCACAGCCGTGCCGATAGACAGCCTTCCCATGCCGGTGCTCGACGCGATATCGCGACGTATGGAGTCGCTCGATCCGGCTGCGAGCGTCTCGTTCGGCCTCGGATGTCCCGAATGTGCCACGCGCTGGGATGCGCTGCTCGATATCGGCGAGCTCGTATGGCAGAAGGTGCGCGCGGCAGCGGAGCGTGTGCTGCTCGAGGTGGACGCGCTTGCCCGCGCCTATGGCTGGACCGAGGCCGAGGTGCTGCGGCTGCACCCGACGCGTCGTGCGGCCTACCTGCAGATGGCCGCCTCATGATGAATTTCCTGCGGCAGCTCGCTCCTGCCCGGGCACGCGATGCCACACGTGCGGTTGCTGCGTTGCCTTCGTATTTCGAGCGTGTTGCTCCGCTGCGCCTCGCGGCCGTAACAGCGGCTTCCAGCGCGTCTTCAGAGGCCACGCCGCTGCGCGCGTCGGAAACGACGCACGTACAAGCGACGGACACCGGCGGCGCTGATCGTGATCGTGCACCCCGTACGCCGGTGCCTGTTCACCGGCGCTCTGGAGATCAGATCGGCGAAGGGCACAGCGCCACGTGCGATCTGGCGCCGCGAACTTCCGACGAGCGCGAGCGGCTAACGGGGCGGCATGCCGCGACGAGCCGACAAGCCGTCGCGCCCGACACGGCAGCGCCGATTGCGCACACCCGGTCTCGTGTGATCGCGGACATCCCGGCTGGCGCACATGCCGCCACGGGCAGCTCGCCCCGCGTTCGTTTACCCGAGACGCCCAAAATGCTGCTGGCGCCAGCGCAGCCAATGTCGCAAGCCGCGCTCGCGGGGCGAATCGCGCGCGAAACGCGACAACCTCCCGTCGTTCACGTCACGATCGATCGAATCGATGTACGTGCCCCGACGCCTGCCGAACGCGCCGCTCCTCCGAGCAAGCGCCAGACTGCGGCGCCCAGCGTCTCGCTCGGCGACTATCTGCGCGCGCGCGGTCCGACACGCACAGGAGGCGTGTCTTGAGCTCGCCGCTTGCGATCGGTGCAGTGAGCGCCGTGCTTCGTAACCTGCTTGATAACGGCATCGTCGAGCAGGTGGCGCTGGGCACGACGATCAACGTGACAGCCACGGCGCCCGATTTGATCAGGCTGGACGCTCCCGAGGACCCGCCGCAGCTCAATATATTTCTCTACCAGGTGGCCGTGAACGCTGGGTTGCGCAACAACTCACTGCCGTCGCGCTCCCCGACGGGTGAGCGCCTGACGAATCCGCCGCTCGCGCTCGACCTGTACTACCTCATCACGGCGTACGGCAAGGCCGATTTCCAAGCGGAGATCCTGCTCGGCTACGCGATGCACCTTCTGCACCAGCGCCCGATGCTCGATCGTCCGGCGATCCGCCGCGCATTGAATCCAAGTCCGCTCGACGTCTCGATGCTGCCGCCGACATTTCAGGCGCTGGCAGCTTCCGATCTGGCCGACCAGGTCGAGACCATCCGCATCACGCCCGCGATGCTGGCGCTCGAGGAATTGTCGAAGCTCTGGGCGGCCATCCAGACGCATTACCGGCCTTCTGCCGCGTATCAGGTGTCGGTCGTGCTGATCGAAGCGCAACGCCCTGCGCGCAACCCTCTGCCGGTGCTCTCGCGCGGACCGGTGGATACGACAACCCAGCGCGACCGCGGTGTCATTGTCAACCCGGATATGCTCCCGCCGGGCCCGACGCTCTCCGCTGCAGCGCCGCCCGCGAAACAGACTGTTGCGAGGCTGGGAGAGCCGGTCACCGTCAGCGGCGTGCGCCTGATCGGTACCGGCGCAACGGCTCTTCTGACGCATCGGCTCGCCACGACGCCCATCGAGTTGCCGGTGACGCCGAACGTTGCCGGCACGGAATTCACATTGACGCTGCCGAATGCTGCGACGGACCAGAGCCGGTTCATGCCTGGACTGTGGCAACTGAGTGTCCGCATCACGCCGCCCGGCGATCCCGTTTCGCGAGAGACCAATGGAATCGCCCTGCCGATCGCGCCCGACCCCGTGGTAGCCGCCGATGCAGCGCTGGGACTGCCCGCCGCCACGGCCGTGCGTGGAGGCGCACCTCCGCAAGTCACTGTCACGCTGCATTCCCGCCCACAGGTGCAGCCAGGGCAGCGCGTGAGCCTCGCGCTCGACAGCATCACGGCCGAAGCGGAGCCGCGTGTCGCGGCAAGCGATCCCCTGGTGTTCGTCTTTCCGAACACGGTGCCGCCGGGCAACCGCTGGTTGCGGCTGCGCGTGGACGGCGTGGACAACCCGCTCGTGAAGCGCAGTGGCCCAACGCCGGTCTTCGATCCCACTCAACGGCTGAGCGTCCCATGAACCTCCCCCTCGATCCCCCCTTCAGTGAGGCGCGGGAGCTCACCTGGGCCGAGCGCAATCAGCAGTGGCTTGCGCAGCGGTTCGCATTGTGGGGCGAGCGCATCGAGCACAAGCTGCAACATGACGCCGATGATCGCGTCGTGAGCGCGCCTCCTCCCATGACACAGGATTTCGAGCCTGCCGCGATGCACCTCGCCACACTGTTCGGTCTTTCGGCGTTCGAAACGGAACTGCTGGTGCTCGCCGCGGGCGTGGAGATTGATACTGCCGTGCGCGATGGCGTCGCACGGGCCCAAGGGGCGCAGCCAGGTCAACCGGTGCGGCTCAGCTTTTCACTGGCGCTCGCGCTCCTGCCGCAGCCGCACTGGGACGCGCTCTCGCCGAGCGGACCGCTACGGCACTGGCTGCTTGTCGGACTCGACAGCGAAGCGGGCTTTGCCGAAGCCCGGCTGCGCGTCGATGAACGCATACTGCACCATCTGACGGGTCTTGCCGCGCTCGATGAACGCTTGAGCGGCATCGCCCGGTTCGAAGAGATTACGGCCGACGCGGTACCCACATCCGCGCCGCGGATCGCGCGCGCAGTGAGTGAGTCACGGCACCCGCTCACGATGCTCGTGTATTCGCCACAAGATGCTGCGCGCAAGCGCGCCAGCCGCGCCCTCGCGCGCGCGGTGTTTCAGCATCTGGGTCTGCGCACGCTGTGGGTCGATATGGCCGCACTCGTTTCAGCGGCAGGGACCGATGCGCGCGAGCTCGCTGAGACTGCACGCCGCATCGACCGGGAAGCCGCGCTCGCAGCCGCCGGTATCGCGCTCGTCGTCGATGCCGAAGGCGATCATGGCGCGAGCGCCGCGCGGCTTATCGCAACGCTGCGCAGCGCAGTGATCGTGCTCGGCGGCCTCGCCGCGCACGAGCTCGCCGACATTCCTGAGCGCAAGCTTTTCCGGTTCAACGTGCCCGTGCCGCAGGCGACACTGAGTGAGGGGCTGCCGACGGCGATTGCGAACGCTGCGCGCCGCGCCCTTCAGCAATTCCACGTCGAGCCCGCGCTACTCGATCAGGCGCTCGCCTCCGCAGCAGGACTGGAGGAACCAGCAGCGGTGGAATCGACGCTGTGGGATGCCCTGAGAGAGTGCGCGCGTGGCGGGCTCGACGCGCTCGCGCAGCGTATCGAGAGCCGCGTCCGCTTGGAAGACCTGGTGCTGCCGCCGCTCGTTTCGACGCAGTTGCGGCAAATCGCGAGCCAGGTCCGCCATCGCCAGCGTGTGTACGAGGAGTGGGGGTTCGGCGAGCGTGACAACCGCGGCCGCGGCATCGCCGCGCTCTTTGCCGGGGAAAGCGGCACCGGCAAGACGATGGCGGCAGAGGCGATTGCGAACGAAGTGGGGCTCGATCTGTATCGCATCGACCTGGCGAGCGTAGTGAGTAAGTACATCGGCGAAACCGAGAAAAACCTTGCGCGCCTCTTCCATGCCGCGGAGCGGAGCGGCGCGGTGCTTCTCTTCGATGAGGCGGACGCGATCTTCGGCAAACGGAGCGACGTGAAAGACAGTCACGACCGGTATGCCAACATCGAAGTGGCGTACCTGCTGCAGCGGATCGACGCTTATCGTGGACTTGCCATTCTCACGAGCAACCTGAAGAGTGCACTCGATCGTGCGTTTCTGCGGCGCATTCGGTTCGTCGTGCAGTTTCCATTTCCGGACGAAGCGGCGCGCCAAGAGCTCTGGAGACGGCAGTTTCCCGAACGCGCGCCTCGTGGCGAGATCGATTTCGGCGCGCTCGCGCGGCTGCAGCTATCGGGCGGTCACATTCGTAACGTCGTGCTGAACGCCGCTTTCGTCGCTGCGGAGCAGATCGAGCCGATAGGACACGCGGCGCTGACGAGCGCAGCCCGCGCGGAGTTCGCCAAGCTCGAACGCAGCTTCAATCCGTCAGCCGGAGCCGGTGCATGAGCGCGGGTGTCTCGAACGTGCACGTGCGCATCCGTCGGCTGGTAGTGGATGGGTCCACGATTCGCGATGAGCTGGCGTCCGGCAATGGCTTCGAAGACGCTGTGCGCTCTGCGCTCGCGGCGCACCTCGGCGGATCGAAAATCGCTCGCGGGCCGCACGGCTCGGCGAACGCAGCCGTCGCACAGGCGCTCGGCGACGCGGTGGCGACTCGCGTCGCGCCCTCGATCGAACAGGCGGCAGCACGATGAGCGCCCAGCTCGCCTCGGTTGCCAGCAGTAAATCAGTATCCGCGACCCGGTTGCTGCAACGTGCGTGCGCGTGCGGAGCGAAAGCGCAGGGCGAGTGCGAGGCGTGCAGGAAGAAGCGTCTGCAGCGCAAAGGCACCGGCGGGTGGCAGCAAGTGAGCGCACCGGCGGCGGCCGAATTCGAACGCGGCGGTCAACCCCTCGCGCCTCCTTGGCGGGAACGGCTCGAGCCGCGATTCGGATTGAGCTTCGCGAACGTTCGCGTCCATGACGACAGCGCCAGTCACTCGGCCGCGCGCGCGCTCGAAGCACATGCGTTTACTTTCGGGCAGCACATTCACTTCGCTGCCGGGCAGTTCAGGCCGCAGGCGGGCGACGGTCTGCACCTCCTCGCACACGAGCTCGCGCACACGGTGCAGCAACGCAGCGTCGCCGGCGCCGCTGCGGCGAGCGAGGTCGATATCGACAGTGCGGATTCGCCGCTCGAGCGCGCGGCCGATGCGAGCGCCGACGCCGTCATCGCGGGGCGGACGGCTTACGTAGTGCCCAGTGCGGCAGGCGCACCCGTGCAGCGGCGGTTGCAGCGGAAGAGTGCTGCGGAGGGCACGCGCGAGCGCCGCATTGACGAACACACGGCGGTGAGCGTTACGCGCTCGCTCATCGAACGGCCGTGCACTCCAGTGCCGGAAAGGCAGTCGGGCCCGCGCAGGGACGTCTTCTACTGGGACGAAAACGCGAAGGCGATCGGACTGCGCTACTGGATCTGCAAAGGCAAGGTGCAGTTGACGAGCGGCGCGAGCATCGATTATTCGGATGTGGAACGGGCGGCCAAGGACCTGTTGAGATCGGTGGGGAGCAATCCGGTGGGCGCTGAGGACGCGCTGCGCAACGCAGTAGACAGCGCCACCGTCTCCGCGAGCGGACACGTGAGCTTCACGATCGACCGCACGCTCGACGTCACCGTGTCCGGCGAAAGCAAAGCCGGCGCTCAGGAGCAACAGGCGCAGGTAAAAGTCCGGCTCGTCGTCGATACAGCGAACGGCAAAGTGCAGGTGCTCGCCGAGGCGGGCGCGGGCATCACGCAGAACGACGTCCAACACGAAGTCGATCGCTACGTGCGCGGGCAGCTCAACCTCGGCCCGCTCACGGTCGAAGTGAAATTCGTCGACAAGACCACCACGCCGGCCGGAGGTGGGAGCTCGTCGCAACAGACGACGAGCGTGCAGGCGCAGGCGCCGATCGGCAAAACGGGTGTGGCGCTCGGGTGCACCTATACTCACGAGGGGCCCGGCAACGACAAACTTCTCTGCGGACCCAGCGTGGCGCTCGACAAGCCTGAGAAACCGAAGGCGGTGAGCTGCTATGGCTGCGACTGCCCGCCGGCGCGACCCGACTACACCTGCCGCCGTAACGTCACCGCGCACACGCGACCCGTGATCGATCAGCCGGTGGGCGACAAGACCGAGCGCATGCTCTATCTCTACGACAGCGATGTCCCGGCACACGATGCTGAATTCAAGGCCCAAGTCGCCGCCATCGCGGGCCTGATCGGCAGCGGCTTCTTTGTAACGGATATTCTGGGATACGCGTCCCCCGAAGCGCGCCGGGCGTACAACGAAAAGCTGGGTGCGAAACGGGCGAAGCACGCACACGCCGCGATCGGTGCCGAGCTCGCGCAGAAGCAGATCCACGCCACATTGCCGACGCCCAAAGGCATCGGCGAGTTGCTGGGAGAGTCCTCATCGCGCGAAGGCAAAGAGGCGTACGACCGCGAGCTCGTGCGCGAGCTCTCGGAGAAGCTGCGCGGCCTCGATGAAAACGGCAGGCTCGATCTGCTCGGAGTGGACGGGGCGCGCCGGAGCGATCCGGTACAACGCCAACAGGCGCTTGCCGACATTCAGGCGTTTATCGACGGCAAGGACGCGGAGGGCAAGAGCCTCGGTCAGCGCGCGCGCTGGGAAAAAGTGTTTCCGCATCTGCGCCGAGTCGAAGTGCTCCTGCACCGGAAAGAAAAGTCGCACGAAGCAATGGTACCCGCGGGCGATACGCCGAGCGCTTGCGACGCAGCCGACAAAGCCTTTATCGACGCCGAGCTCGGTCCCATCCCCGACGACAAGCGAGTGCCGCGGGGGCCGTGCTGATGCGCAGCGACTCGCGGAGAGCGATGAGAGCAGGCTTATGAAGCACGACATGACGCTGAAGAAGCAACTGCCCAGTACACAGCGGCCGCTGGCACTGCCGAGATCGCGTGCCCCGCGCTCCCACACTTCCGAAGTGGGGCGCAGCGGCGGCGCCGGTGCGACGATGCGCAGCCGCGGCTACGCCGACGTGCCGCTGTTCAAGGGCGAAGCGGCATTCGACGATGACCTCGACGAAAACGTCAAAGGTGAAGTCGGTGCCGGTGCATCGCCCGCTGCCGTGCCGGGAGTGGCGCCGCCCGGTAATCCGGTTCCCGCTTCGCCGCCCGCTCCAGTGCCGGCGGCGGCACCTGCAGCAGCTCCTGTTCCTTCGATTGGCTGGGGTGCAGCGAATTCGGCGAGCGTCGCCACCAACGGCTCCTCTACAACGATCGAGAAGGCTTTTGTGCCGACGTATACCGCGACACAGGACAGGAGCGCAAACGTCTGGCGCATGCGGGTGAGCTCGATCACCGGCGGAGTCGACATCAAGATCAAGACAGGCGGGTCGCGCGATCCGACTTCGAACCCGCCGACGACCGAAGCCGAGGCCCAACAAGCCGTGACGGTGATGAAAGGGTATTACGGCCGCGGCTCGCGCGGCGCATGGCACACCAAAAACGCATCGGAGGTGCACGAAGATCATCATTACCGTGAGTGGAAATGCTCGGCGGACCATTACTGGGCCATCGCCGGCCCCGCGATCCATGCGCTGACGACGCCCCTTGCGAGCCACGGCGATGGCGCGAGCGCTGCGACGGCGATGAAGTCGACAGCCGACGCCAAGATCACGTCGTTCAAGGCGGCAGCGCGCAGTTACTGGATGAAGCTGGCCGACAACGCGAGCAGTAGACCTTTTGCCGCCGGCCAGGCGGTGCTCAATACCGCCGTCACCGGCGTGCAGACGGTGGCTGCGGCTAAAGGCTGGACGGTGGAGGCGGGCACTACGGCGACATCGGGTACGGAGCCGCCGTGTTACGAAGGCTATGACGCGTACACGCCCTGAAGCGGAGCCGATGCGATGAGTCAATCCGAAGCTTCGCTTCGCCTTACGGTCTTTGTGGAGACCATCACGGATCCGGCAGACGCCTTCCCGGTAACGGCGCGCTTCGAGAACACATCGTCGGCAACCGTGCGCATGCTGGAACTGTTCGAGCCGCTGCCGGTTTTTTTCACTCCGTCGCTCTCACGCGCTGATGGCGGCGAGATCGACGTCGCGGGCGCGGGTAAAGTCGACCCGTTCGATGGCTCGCTCGCATACAACGATCTTGCTCCGGGAGAGAGCCTCTCGGTCGGGGTCGATCTCGCGCCATGGATCCGTGCGCCGGTCACCCCGGGCCTGTACCGGCTCTCACTCACTTATCACAACGCGTACGGCTCGAATTGCTTCCGGGGACCGCTCGCGAGTCCACCGGTCATCGCACGCGTGGAGGGCACCCGATGAGTGGCTTTGAGCGATCTCCGCGTCTCATCAAAGGCGGTCTTGTCGTGCTCGACCCCGTCACCGGCACCGTCAGGCGTACGATTGCGCTTCAGTACAACCCTGACTCGCTGACCCGCAGCTACCAGGTGCAGGGTGTGGGCGGCGAGGGCGGCGGCGAGCGCGCGCAGCCCTTCCGGCTCAAAGGACCGGCGGTCGAATCGATCCGGCTCGAGGCCGAGATCGATGCGACGGATGCACTCGAGCAGCCGGACCAGAACGCAAATACCGTGCAGCATGGCATCGCGCCGCAGTTGGCGGTCCTCGAAAGCCTGATCAATCCGAGTGTTGCCGAGCTGCAGGCGCTCGATGCGCTGTCCGATACCGGAACGCTCGAGATTCTGCCGCCGGAGGCGCCGCTCGTGCTCTTTATCTGGAGCGCAAGCCGCGTCGTACCCGTGCGCGTGACTGAGTTCTCGATCACCGAGGAAGCTTTCGATCGGCAGCTCAATCCGTTGCGCGCGAAGGTTAGCCTCGGGATGCGTGTGATGACCACGGACGACCTCGGATTCGATCACCGCGGCGCGAGCGTCTTCATCAGCCATTTGCGCACGCGCGAAACACTCGCCGGCAAGACGGGCTCGGCATCGCTGCAGGCGATCGGGCTCACGCGGCTGCCGCTCTAATGCCATGAGCATCCCGAAGAGAATGGAGAAGAGGCTGCGATGAACGATCCCGTGCAGATGCTGATCGACGCCGGCGCGATACCGAGCACGCCGTTCGACGCGCAGAGCCGCTACCGTGGTGTGCCGCTCGCCGTGTTCCAGCGCCATCCGCAAGATCCGCAACGCGCTTACGTGCTGCGGCGATTCATTGCGCGGCCGAGCCGCATCGCGGTGGCGGTCCATCACGTCGTCGGCGCGAAGGATCGGCCCGATCTGCTCGGGGCCGTGCACCTGGGCGATCCGTTGCTGTACTGGCGCATCGCCGACGCGAACGCAGTGATCGATCCGAATGAGCTGACCGGCTTGCCCGGGCGGCGGATTGCCATCCCGATCCCGCCAGGCATGTGACGATGCACAACCTGCAAGGCGGCATCAAGCTCTCGCTGCGCGTCGGCCCGGTACCGGTGCCGGCACCGGGCGGCCTCGTAGAAGCGCTGAGCTCCGTCTCGGTGCAGGCGGGCGCCGGCGATACGCAATCCGGTTTCGAGCTGACGTTCGACCTGCCGGCGCGGTCTCCCCTTCGAACGCTCTTCCTGCTGACCGGCGGCGGCAGCCTGCCGCTCATGCGTGTCGTGCTGATCGTGCAGATCGGCGGGCGCGCCGAGTCGATCATCGACGGTGTGACAACGAACGTCGAGACGCAGCCGGGAGAAGGCGGCGTGAGCAAGCTCATCGTCAAGGGTAAGGATCTCTCGGCGCTGATGGACATCATCGAGCTCACCGGCCTGCCCTATCCGGCGATGCCGCCGGCGGTGCGGGTGCTGCTCGTGCTCGCCAAGTATGCGGCTTTCGGTGTCATCCCCATCGTGATTCCGAGCATCGTGGAAGACGTGCCGTTACCCACCGACCGCATTCCGCAGCAGCGCGGCTCTGATTACGCGTATGTCAGCCAACTCGCACGGCAGTGCGGCTATGTCTTCTACCTTGAGCCGGGACCGGTGCCGGCGACATCGACGGCGTATTGGGGACCGGAGATCCGCGTGGGCGAAGCGCAGCCGGCGCTCTCGGTCAACATGGATGCCGCGAGCAATGTGGACGAGCTCAGATTCAACTTCGACAAAGAAAGAAAGACGATGCCCGTCGTCTACTTCCAGGAGCTGCTGAGCAAGGCGCCGATCGGTCTTCCGATACCTGACGTGACGCCTCTCAATCCGCCGCTGGGGCTGGTGCCGCCATTGCCGCCCAAGATCGTCAGCCTCGACAACACCGCGCAGCTCGGTCCCGTGGGCGCTTTGATGACCGGCCTCGCGTATGCGGGCCAGCACAGTGACTCGGTGTTTGGCTCCGGCCGTCTCGACGTCGCGCGTTACGGTCGCCTGCTCAAGTCGCGCAAGCTGGTCGGCGTGCGCGGCGCCGGACTGCCGTTCGACGGGCTGTATTACGTGAAGAGCGTGACTCACGACATCAAGCGCGGCGAATACAAGCAGCGCTTCGAGCTTGCTCGCAACGGGTTGGTCTCGACCATTCCAGCGGTGCCGGTATGAGCAGTGGCCCTTTCTACGGCAAGTATCGCGGGACCGTGATCAACAACATCGATCCCATGCAAATGGGCCGCATCCAGGCGATGGTTCCCGACATCGCGGGGTTGTTGCCTTCGAGCTGGGCGATGCCGTGCGTACCGGTCGCGGGAGCCAACATGGGTGTGTTCACCGTGCCGCCGATCGGCGCAGGCGTGTGGATCGAGTTCGAAAAAGGCGATGCCGATTACCCGATCTGGGTGGGCGGTTACTGGGGCAGCGTCGCCGAAACACCGGTGATGGCGAAAGCCGTCCCGCCGGGGCTTGCGGGCATTACGCTGCAGACCACGCTCAAGAACGGCATCGTCATCAGCGACACGCCTGGACCCACTGGAGGCATCCTCATCCAGACGGCGACCGGCGCGATGATTTCCGTGAGCGACATCGGAATCGTAATTTCGAATGGCAAGGGCGCCACGATCAACATGACGGGCCCCGCCACCGACGTCAATCTCGGCGCGCTGACGGTGATCTGACCGCGATGCCGGCTCCCATCCTTCATCTCGGCGCCACCGTGATGTGCTCGCATGCGGGCCAGGCGACGCCCGCGACGCCTTTCCCACGAGTCACGGTGTCTGCGCAACCCGTGGTTACGCTCGCCTCGCCTTATGTCATTGCTGGCTGCGCACTCACGGGGACACCGACTCCGCCGTGCGTCACCGGACAGTTCATCGTCGGCGCTACGCGTGTGCTTGCGGGCGGCATGCCGGTCGCGACCCTGATGAGCGCATCGGTGTGCGTTCCTACGGGGACGCCGATGATGCCAGTCGTTGCGCAGACCCGTGTGCTCGCCACATGAGGCGCCTCACGATGAACACGCTCGATCACCCCTATCACTTCGACGCGGCGGGGCGGACCGCGAGCACAGACAGGCTCGACCACATCCGCGATCTCATCGAGCAGGTGCTGTTTACTTCGCCAGGGGAGCGTGTGATGCGCCCTGATTTCGGGGCGGGTCTCCTCGGCCTGGTATTCGAAGCCAATAGCAGCACGCTCGCCGCGACGACGCAATTCCTCATTCAGAGCGGATTGCAGCAGCATCTGTCCGGTCTGATCGCCGTCAATGCGGTGACGGTTGAGAACGTCGATGCCGAGCTGCGCGTCACGGTGGCCTACACCGTCGTGGAAGACGGCACCGCGCAGCAGGCCACGTTCGGAGTGCCGGGCGTATGAGGTACTACTGCTGCGATGTGCGCCGTCTCGAAGTGCTGAAAGTGCTCGGCACCGCGAACGCGATCGAGTTTCTCGAGGTTAGTGACCACCTCGAACCGATAGACGCGCTGCGGCAGCGCACGCTCTTCGTGCGCCTGCTGCGGCCGGGCTTCACGCTCACCAGGGACAACGTAGTGATCGAAGGCGGCGAGCGCCTGCCGACCGTCCCCGTCGAATGGGCCGCGCCGGCGGATAACCTGCCTGCGGGCACTGATCCGGCGCTGCTCGACGATATCACCGACCTGCCGCGTACGCTGGTCGTGCGCACCGAGGTGTATGGTGATTTTTCGACGTACACGCTCGGGTTGCGAGCGAAGTCGGGAAGCGATCAGCCGCCCGACGGCTTCGATCCAAAGCTCTCGTCGATAGAGTTCTCGTTCAAGGTCGAATGCGAATCGGACTTCGACTGCGCCGCGTGCACGCCGTGCCCACCCGAGCATGCCGCGAAGCCTGAGATCGATTACCTCGCGAAGGACTACACGGGCTTCAGGCGCCTCATGCTCGACCGCCTGCACTTGCTCGTCCCCGGCTGGACGGAACGCTCGGCTGCCGATGTCGGCATCGCGCTCGTCGAGCTGATGGCCTATGCGGCTGACAATCTGTCGTACCGCCAGGACGCGATCGCAACCGAAGCGTACCTTGCGACCGCGCGTAAACGCGTCTCCGTACGCCGCCATGCGCGTCTGGTCGACTATGCGCTGCACGAAGGATGCAACGCCCGCGCATGGGTTCACATCGGCGTAGACGCGGAGCACGTGCTGCCTGCACGCACGCCATTGCTCACGCGCAGCCGTGGACTGAAAACGCAAGTCGAGCCGGGCACCCCAGAATTTCGCGATGCGATCGCCGCGGGCGCCGTGGTGTTCGAAACCGCGCACGAGAAGACGCTCTTTCCCAGCTTGAACCGCTTGTCCGTCTATACCTGGGGAGATCTGGGCTGCTGTCTTCCGCGCGGTGCGACGCACGCGACCCTTCGCGGCAAACACGATAAAGAGCTACGCGCGGGCGACGTGCTGGTATTCGAGGAAATGCGCAGCCCGACTGTCGTCGACGAAAAAGGCGAGCTGTCCGAAAAGGACGCCGATCGCACTAAACGCTGGGCTGTACGGTTGACTCGCGTGGAGGCGGGTGTCGATCCCTCGGGACAATTGTTCGATAGCCCACCGGTGGACGCGCCTCTGGCGATCACCGAGGTGGACTGGGCCGAGGACGATGCGCTGCCGTTTCCGCTGTGTATTTCGGTGAAGGAGCATCCGCGTCACGAGGTCAGCATCGCGCGCGGCAATATAGTCCTCGCCGACCATGGCCGCACGATTCCCGGCGAGCTGCTCGGCACAGTCCCAGAGGCGACGCTCGAATACGTCGCCACAGCTTCGTGCAGCCGCCATTGCGAAGCGCCCGAACGCGACCCGATTCTGCCGCGCTTTCGGCCGACGCTCGAGCATGGGCCCGTCAGCCATGGTTTTGCTCTCGCGCAGGAGCTGACAACCGCCGCCCCGGACAGCGACGACTGGTTTTCCGCGCGGCGACTCGTCTGGCGCGACCCTCACGACGCGCTGCCGCAGATCGTGCAGTTGCGCGGTGAGCGCGGCGGCGTGCCGAGTGAGTGGATAGTGCGGCGAGATCTCCTCGGGAGCGCAGGAAACGTCAACGACTTCGTCATGGAAGTCGAGAACGACGGCACGGCGCTGCTGCGCTTCGGG
This sequence comes from uncultured Streptomycetaceae bacterium, assembly GCA_964621335.1. GTDB lineage: Bacteria > Pseudomonadota > Gammaproteobacteria > Burkholderiales > SG8-41 > JAQGMV01. Next base: position 10,445 of record CAZULX010000442.1, on the reverse strand, counting down.
GACGACGTGCATGGCAAACGCCCGAACGCAGGTACGGCCTTCAAAGCGACCTATCGCGTCGGTAATGGAACGACCGGCAATGTCGGCGCCGAATCGATCGCCCATATCATGAGCGTGACGCCGGTCTTCAGCGCCGTTAGCAATCGCATGCCTGCGGCAGGTGGCATCGAGCCCGAAGACCTCGAAGCGGCACGGCGCGACGCGCCCGAAGCTTTCCGCACTCAGCAGCGCGCTGTTACCGCGGCCGACTACGCAGCAGCGGCCGAGCGCCGCGCCGAAGTACAGCGCGCCGCCGCGACGTTTCGCTGGACCGGAAGCTGGCATACGGTGTTCGTTACTGCAGACCGTTTCGGCGGCGGACACGTCGATACGGCATTCGAGACTCGGTTGCGACTGCATCTGGAGTCTTTTCGCATGGCGGGGTACGACCTCGAGGTTGACGCGCCGCGCCATGTGCCGCTCGACATCACTTTGCACATTTGCGTCGCGCCCACGCATTTCCGCGCGACCGCGTTGCGCGCAGTCGCGCTCGAGCTCGGCACGAGCGTGCTGCCAGATGGCCGCCTTGCAGCTTTTCATGCGGACCGTTTCTCCTTCGGCGAGCCGGTGTACTTGAGCCGCATCGTCGCCGCGGCGCAGGCGGTCGAGGGCGTCGAAGCCGTGTGGGTGCAGAAATTCGAGCGTATGGGTGCGCCCGATCCGACCGCGTTCGCCGATGGCGTGATCCGCACCGGGCGGCTGGAGATCGCGCAGCTCGAAAACAATCCGAACTTTCGCGAGCGCGGCCGGCTGGTGCTCGAGGTGGGAGGGGGTAAATGAGCAGCAACGAACCGTGCCGCGCGAGCCAGCAGGTGGCGATCGAAGGATGCGGCTGCTGCGAAGGCGTCACGGCCAGCACGCCCGTTCGGGTCGAAAACCGCATGGCCCTTCCGACGATCGTCTATCGGATCGGCGAACAGCCGCAGTTCAAGGAGTCATTGCTGGCGGGGCTGTCATCGTCCAGCTATGCGCGGCTCGGGCTTTTGCAGAGTCGCGAGCCGGCCGACTTCACGATCGGCTTCCTCGATGCGGTCGCCTGCGCTGCCGACGTCCTCACGTTCTACCAGGAACGCATCGCCAACGAGTCTTACCTGCGCACCGCGACCGAGCGGATATCGCTGCAGGAGCTGGGGAAGCTGATCGGCTATCGGCTGCGCCCCGGCGTTGCGGCCGAGACCCCACTTGCATTCGCGCTCGAACGGCCGAAAACGCCACCAGCCGGGCTGCCCCTGGATCCCGGTGCATTCGTCACCGGCATTCCGCCGGCCTTGACGCTCGCAAGCGGACTCAAGGTGCAAAGCGTTCCAGGTCCGGACGACAAACCGCAGATCTTCGAAACCGTTGAAGCGATCGATGCGCGTCCCCAATGGAACGCGATGCGCCCGTGGCTTTCAGCGCCGCGCACACCCGGTTCGGGTGCGAAGGAAACATGGGTGAAAGGCGTCGCGACCAACCTCAAACCGGGCGATGCGCTCGTGTTCGTCCACGCGGATTTCCATGCCAATCCCACCACGAGCACGAATTGGGATTTCCGTTTGGTCCACACGGTCGAGCCCGAGCCCGAAGCTGACCGCACCCGTCTCACATGGCAAGACGGCCTCGAGAACGTGAGCTCGGCTGAGGTGCACGCGCTGCGCAAGCGCACCGGGGTGTTCGGCCACAACGCGCCGCGATGGAAGAGCATGAACGCGAGCTTCCGCGAAGACTATGCCGGTGCCGATCAAAAGGATGATCCGGACTGGCCGGAGTTCACCATCAGCACGCTGCCAGCGAGCGCCACGGACGGACACGTTGATCTGGACGCGGTCTACGGCGACATCAAGTCGGCCGGGCTCGCCGTGCTCACTCGCAAGGATATCGTTTTCGGTGGCGTGAACATCGGCGGAGTTGGAGGGCGCGAGGTGAGCGTGCGTGCCAGCGTGCGCCGGACGCCTTCCATCACAACCTTGACGCGACTGTACCTCGTCAGCGGTACGAGCGAAGTATCGCGTGCGGCATTCGCGCTGTCCGGCAAAGTAACGCGGATCGCGGTTCGAGGTCAGGCCCTCGACAAAGACTTCTTCGAATTCGTCCGCGACACGTCGGCGTATGCTCAGTCCGAAGCACTGCCACTCGCTGCGTATCCTGTCACGAATCCGATCGAGGGCGATGTCCTCCCTCTCGCGGTATCGCCTGACGGACTGCTCGCAGGCCGCACGTTGATCGTGAGCGGTAGCCGCGTGGATAACGGGCGCGGATTGGTCCACCGAGCAACGCTCGTGCGTGCGGAGTTACATTCGAACGGCGCACTGCTGACGATTGCTCCGCCTCTCCCGACCCGCCTCGAGCGGCATTCGGTGGTCGTATATGGCAACGTCGCGAATGCAACGCACGGGGAAACCGTGTCCGAGGTCCTCGGCTCGGGTGATGCGAGTGAGAGCTTCCAGCGCTTCGAGCTGAAGCGCCTGCCGCTGACCTACCGCAGCGCTACGAACGAGACGGGTGCCGACAGCCAGCTGAGCGTGCGCGTCGGCGATGTCGAGTGGCAGGAGGTGCCGACGCTGTTCGGCACGGGGCCGAACGACCGCGTGTACTCGCTGGACATCGATGAGCAGGGCAGGCGATGGGTCGCGTTCGGCGACGGGGTTCGCGGCGCGCGGTTGCCGAGCGGCGTCAATAACGTGCGTGCGACTTATCGCCAGGGCCTCGGCAAGGAAGGAAACGTAGAAGCCGAGCGGTTGACGCAGCTTCAGTCCCGTCCACTCGGCTTGAAAAGCGTCAGCAATCCGCTGCCAGCGGAAGGTGGAACCCATCCCGAGCCTGCGGAGCGGGCGCGGCGCAGCATGCCACTCGGCACGCGCACTCTCGGCCGTGCCGTCTCGCTCCTCGACTATGAGGACTTCGCGCTCGCGTTCACCGGGATTGCAAAAGCGCAGGCGCGGGTTCTGCAACTGGCGGGCGGCCCCACGATCGCGATCACGATCGCGGCACCGAATGGGTCGGCCCTCTCTTTCGACAGTCCCGTCTGGAAAAGTCTGGAGATTGCTCTGCAGGCGGGTGGCGATCCCTTCGTGCGCATTCAGCTGCTGCCGTATCAGGCGAGCACTTTCCGCATCGGACTGAAGGTGAAGCGCGATCCCGCGTACCAAATCGAGAGGGTGCTTGCTCGAGTCGAGCAGGCGTTACGCACACGCTACGGTTTCGAGATGCAAGGCCTCGGCGAGCCGGTGTCGCAGTCCGAAGTGATCGCCGTCGCGCACTCCGTGCCGGGTGTGGTGGCGGTCGATCTCGATTTCCTCTACGGCGGCACCGCGCCCTTGTTTCAGACGCGGCGCTCGAGACAGCGGCGCCTGCTCGCGTCGCAAATGCGCGTGGAGGGCGGGCTCGCGCGTCCAGCCGAGTTACTGACCTTGCATCCCGGGCCGCCGGAACGGCTGCAGGAGATGCCATGAGCGCGAGCCTGGACGCCGAAGCACTGTACCGACTGCTGCCGTCGGTCTACCGCATCCGCGACGCGGCGCAAGGCGAACCTTTGCGTGCCCTCCTCGCGCTCATCGCAAAGGAATTCCAGGCGCTCGAAGAAAACATCGAGCAGCTCTACGACGACCAGTTCATCGAGACGTGCGCCGAATGGGTCGCGCCGTATATCGGCGACCTCATCGGCTATCGGCCGCTCCACGGCGTCACCGCCCGCGTCGCATCGCCGCGCGCGGAAGTGGCGAATACGATCGCGTATCGCCGGCGCAAAGGCACGGCGGCCATGCTCGAGCAGCTGGCGCGAGACGTCACGGAATGGCCCCCGCGCGCCGTGGAGTTCTTCGAGCAGCTCGCGGTGACACAGTACATGAACCATCCGCGGCTGCACTCTTTGGGAACCGCAAACATTCGATCCGCGCCCGATATGCTGCACGCCGGGGGCCCTTTCAATCGCACAGCCCACACGCCCGAGATGCGACGTCCCGAAGCCGGATCGGGTCGTTACAACATTCGCAACATTGGTTTGTTCTTGTGGCGGCTGCAGCCGTTCTCGCTCACCAACGTACCGCTGATTCCCGATCCGCTAGACACGACGGGTCGCAGGTTTCGCTTCAATCCGCTTGGCGCGGACCAGGCGCTGTTCCGTCTACCGGTGAGCGAAACCGTGATCTCGCACATCGCGGAGCCTGCCAACGTTCCCGAGCGCCTACGCGTGCGCGATCTCGCGCTGCAAGTTCGCAAGGCGCACGACACGACCGACGTGGTGAGCGAGACGCAGGACTACGGCGCGGGCCGCAGCTTGGTGCTGCGGCGGGCGGGGACCGTCGTGCCGATCAATCGGCCGGGTCCAGCGGTGCCAGCCGGCGATCCGCCGTCGCCCGCAAGTCCTGAAATGCGCATTGCCGATCTGCGCGACGTGCTGGTCTCCGGCGGCGTCGTCAGCGGCTGGGCGCATGAAGCGAGCGCACTCGCCGAGGACATCCTGATCGATCCGGAGCGTGGTCGTGTCGTGCTCGGAAGCGCCCGCGCCGCAGAGCACATGTCCAATCCGTTTTTCGGGACTTATCACTACGGGTATTCGCGACCTATTGGCGGCGGCGAGTACGAGCGCAGTTTGAGTGGCGGCGCGCTTGCGACGCAGCGCGTGGCACGCGGCAGCGAAGCGCTGCAGCCGCACTTCGATGCGATCGCAGGCGGCGGCCGACTGGTGATCGAAGACAGCCGGACGTACAGCGAAACGCCGGCGCTTCATGTGGATGGCATTACCGCCGACGGAGTGCCGGGCGTTCAAGTCGTCGTGACGGCGGCCAACGAAGCACGGCCGCTGATTGCCGCCAGCGGAGCGATGACCTTGGCGATCGGGACGCGCGGCACGCTCATCCTCGAAGGGCTTGTCATCAGCGGCGGCGCGCTCGAGATCGCCGCCAGCGGTGATTCCGAGCCGCGCGAGCTCGTGCTGCGTCACTGCACGCTGGTGCCGGGACTCGCGCTCAATGGCGACGGCAGCGCGGTGACACCGGGCGCGCCGAGCCTGATCGTAAACGATGGCTTTGCGAACGTGACGCTCGAGCACTGCATAGTCGGCAGTCTGCGCGTCGTCGCAGATGCCGAGCTGCGGATCATCGAGTCGATCATCGATGGCGGCGCCGATGATGCTGTCGCCCTGGAAGGGATCAATGGCGGCGAGGCTGCCGCCGAGCTCTCCATCTGCGACAGCACGGTGATCGGCAGGGTGCACGTGCGCCTCATGCGCATGGCGAGCAACACGATTTTTTTCTCGCGACTGGCCGCGGCCGATCCGGCGTGGAAAGCGCCGGTGTGGATCGAGCGCAAACAAAACGGGTGCGCGCGCTTCTCTTTCATTCCGAGAGGTTCGCTCGTGCCGAGGCGCTTTCGCTGCGTGCCGGATGAACGGCACCCGGACGCGCTGCCGCATTTCACGTCGCTGCACTACGGCGATCCCGGCTATGCGCAGTTGCGCACGGCGACCCACAAAGTAGTCCGTGAAGGCGCCGACGACGGTGGAGAGATCGGGGTGATGCACGCGCTCGCCCAGCCGCAGCGCGAAGCCAATCTGCGCCTCCGGCTGGACGAATACTTGCGGTTCGGGCTGCACGCGGGCCTCTTTTACGCGAGCTAAGAGAAGAGCGGGGAACATTATGGGTGCCGACATTTCAAGAATCCGCGTCAATCCACTGCTCGACTACGCCGGCGTCGAGTTGAAGCAGGGCGGCGTCGTCCTCGACTCCGATTTCAACGAGCACGTCGCGCTGACGGACCGACGCCTGCGCGCGCTCGCCGCGGACGTTCTCGGCCGCAGCACGGTGCCCTCGACGACTCCGGAGGCCTTCAAGATCGGCGTAGCGGCGGGGACGCTTTCCATCGCAAAAGGGCGGCTCTACGTCGATGGTTTACTCGCCGACAACCACGGCGCTTCCTCCACGGACCCGGCGAAGAAACTCTTCGACCCGCTCCTTGCGGAAGTGAGCTTCGCCGATGCAATCGCCTACGGCGCACAGCCGTACTTGCCAGTCCCGCCGCCTTTGCCCGAAGCCGGCAGACACCTCGTCTACCTCGACGTGTGGCAGCGAGAAGTCACTCATCTCGAACGTCCCGGTCTCGTGGAACTCGCGGTCGGCGTCGAGACGAGCTCACGCCTGCAGACCGTATGGCAGGTGCGCGTGCTCGATACGGATGCGGGAAGCGCAACGTGCGAGGCGGATGATGAAGACATCGAAGGCTGGGCGGAGCTGATCGCGCAGTCCACAGGACGCCTCACCACGGGCACCTTCGAGGTGCCGCCCGAAGAGGATCCGTGCGAGCTGCCCCCGACCGGGGGCTATCGGGGTTTGGAGAATCAGACGTATCGCGTCGAGATCCACGATCCCGGACAGCCTGGCGGCACCGCGACATTTAAATGGTCTCGCGAGAACGCGAGCATCGGCAGCCGCATCGCCAGCATGATCTCAGGCAACGAGCTCGAGCTGCAGACGCTCGGCCGTGACGATGTGCTGCGCTTGAACAGCGGCGACTGGGTCGAGATCACCGACGACGTGCGGGAGCTCTCGCAGCGCGCCGGCGAGATGCGACAGATCACGGTGAAGGAAGGTGTGCGGCGCATCACGTTCGATGGTGCGCTGCCGGCCGACATGCTCCCCGGCGCATTCCCGGACAACGACTTTCCGGCGAGCCGCAACCTGCGCGTTCGACGCTGGGATCAAAAGCGCAAGGTGTTGCAGACCGGCGCGGGCGGCGCGACCTCGGTGTTCCAGGACCTCGACGCCACGGGGACGCGGGGCGTGATCAATGTGCCGCCGACAGGCACCACACTCATCCTCGAAAATGGGGTAACGGTGCGTTTCGCATCGGCCGGCGCCAAAGGATTCAGCGCCGGCGATCACTGGGTGTTCGCCGCACGCACCGCGGATGCGTCAGTCGAAGCGCTCGTCGACGAGCCGCCGCGCGGCATTTACCACCATTACGAACGACTCGGATTCTGGGATGTGGGCGCGCGCACGGTAACCGATTGCCGGCATCCATGGCCGCCACGCGTCGAAGGACAAGACTGCAGCTGCACCGCGTGCGTCACTGCCGAGTCGCACGCGAGCGGGCGGTTCACCATACAGGACGCGGTGAATCAGGTGCGTGAGAACGGCGGCACCGTTTGTCTCGGCGGTGGCCAGTACGCACTGCGTGAGCCGGTGCGGCTCGTGAACACCCGATCCGTTCGCATACGCGGTCAGGGGCCGGCGACCGTTGTCGTAGGCCCGGGCGGCGTGTTTGTGTTGCAAGCCTGTGTGGCGGTTGCGGTGGAGAACCTCTCCGTCGTATCACTCGGTCGCCAATCCGCTGTAACAGTGCGCACGGCACTGGGCCTTGAGCTGAAGCAACTGGTGCTCGCCGTGCTCGGCAGTGAGGACGCTCGCGGCGCGGCGATCTCGCTCGAAGGCGTGGTAGCCGATGCGGCCATCCGGGAGAACTTCATCATCGGGCCTTTCGGAGTACTGGCGAACGATCCTGTGGCAGTCCCGCCGGGCGGCGACGCATCTGCGGCAGGGTTTCTGCTCGCAGCGTCGCTCACGATCGAACGGAACGCATTCTGGTGCCGACGTCAGGGGATCAATCTTGCGGGCAACGTGCTGCACATGCTGAGCACGCGCATCGACAGCAACGAAGCATTCGGCTGCGCTGACTTCGCTGTGAGCGCGCTGGGCATGGGCGCTCCGGGTTCATCGATGCGGGTCAGCCGCAATCAGTTCAATATTACCGGCAGCGGTTTCCGGTGTGGGGTCGATGGTCTGTGGGTGGAAGGCAACAAGCTTGTCAATTCCGCCCGTGAGCAACAAGCGGACACGCCGCCCACTGCGGGAATTACCGTCGCGAGCGGCCTCGACAGGAACGGTCCGGATCAGTGCCACGTGCTGTCGAACCAGGTGATCGGATTTTCGCAGGGCGGTATCGTGATCGCTGCACCGACCCGCGAGCTGATCGTCAAGTCGAACATCGTCGAAGACTGCGGCAACGGCATCGTATCGACCGAGAATGCGCGCGCGGCGTCGGTTTCCATCGAGAACAATCATCTGCGAAACATCGGGCCGAGTGTGGAAGGCCGCAACACGGCCGTCGCCGCGATCGGCGTTAGGCGCGCGGATACCGCGACGATCCGCGGCAATACCGTCCGCACCGTCGGTGCTCAGACAAGACTGGGCGCGTTCTGCGCTGGTATCCACACGCTGGGCGTCATGCGAGCACACGTGAGTGGCAACGAAGTCACCGAGATTGCGCCGCCGCGTGATTTTGGAGGCGTCGTGGCGGGAATCCTGCTTCGCGCGCCTTTCAGGCAGTTTGAGGTGAGCCACAATCATGTGGAGCGCGATACGTCAGCTTCTACGCAGCCCGTCGGTGGCACGCGGCTGGCATTGATCGCCGCCGATATCGACCCGAGGAATCCCCTGGCGCGTATCGGCAATCTCACGACGCTGCGCGTGGACAATACCCGCGTGCTCGTAATGGGCGGCGGCCGCGCGTACGTTGCGAGCCTAGCTGTCGCCGCGGCTGCTGACGGAATCGATCAGGCGCGCGGCTCCGTGATTGGCAACGTGCTGAACGCGCGCGGCGGCATGGTCGCGCAGGTTTCGGCGGCCGGCGAGTGTCTCTTCAACGATAATCAAGTGGACTCGCAGGCGAACACCAGTATCGCCGTCATACTGTCGACCACAGTGGCGATCGTGAGCGCCAACCGCGTGCGCGGCGGCGACCTTTCGATACAGGTGCTCGGGACGAAATCGGCTGCAGTGCTCGGTAACATCACGACCGGCAGCATCAGCGTTCCGGGCGGGCTTCAGCCGCCGTGGGATGCTTTGAATCTGCACGCGTGAGGGTGGAGCCGTTCAACGAGGAGAATGAACCGTGCGCATGCTCGTCATCAAACAGGACACTAATCTCGAAACGTTGAGAGACCAGCTGCTGGTGAAGCGCGTCTCCGAAGACAAAGCGGCAACGGCCATTGACTCGTTGCAGAAGCTTAATCCGCACGTGGACCTGAAAAAGCTTACGCCCGGCACAGTGCTGCTCGTGCCGGAGACCACGAGCTTCAAGCTTTCGGCTTCGGACCCCATGGCGAACGATGTGGTCGGCGAATTTCAGCAGCTTGTGCGCAGCGGTTTTGAGGCCGCAGCCGCGAAGCTGAAAAATGCCAACGATGCGGGTTCGGCCGCAGATGCCGAAGTCGCTGCGGTACTCAAAACAGCCGCGGTAAGGCGGATCCTGGAGTCCGACGCCGAGCTGAAGGAGCAGGCGGAGGAAGCTCTAAATGGCTTCAAGGAAGATCAGGAACAGGGGGAACAGGCAGCACAGTCGCTCGAGCGCGCGGCGAAAGGCGCACTGGCGGAGCTCGCCGCGCTCTCAAAGCTGCTACGGTGAATTAGGGCCTGTACACAATCGGTCGATGTCGGTACATTCTGGTCTTTCCGGAAAGGCCAGCGCCAATGCGAAAGGTTCTGCGAAATGACCAATGGGAACGCATCGAGCACCTGCTGCCGGGCAAAGCCAGCGACTGCGGCGTCACGGCGAAGGATAACCGGCTATTCGTAGAGGCCGTTTTATGGATTGCGCGCACCGGCAGTCCGTGGCGCGATCTTCCCCCGTCGTTGGGCAACTGGCATAACGTGTAGACGCGCTTCTCGCGCTGGGGCAAGACAGGCGTGTGGCAGCGTGTTGTCGAAGCGGTAGGCACGGATGCTGATCTGCAGTCACTCATGCTGGACAGCACCATCGTTCGCGTCCACCAGCATGCCGCCGGCGCCCAAAAAAAGAAGGCGCACAAGCGATCGGGCGCTCGCGCGGGGGATTGAGCACCAAGATTCATATGGCCAACGACGCGCTGGGTAATCCTGTGCGTTGGCATTTGACGGGCGGCGAAGTACATGACATCACACAAGGTCCTGCGCTCATTGACGGCATCGACGCTGAACAGGTCATTGCAGACAAAGGTTATGACTCCGATGCATTTATCGCTGTCATCGAAGCCGCCGGCGCACAGGCGGTGATCCCCTCCCGAAAGAACCGCCTTGCTCAACGTGCCCATGACCGCCATGCCTACCGCGAACGCCATCTCATCGAGTGCCTGTTCAATCGTCTCAAGCAATTTCGACGCATCGCCACTCGCTATGAAAAGCTTGCACGGAACTTCTTATCGATGCTCAACCTTGCCACCACCTACGTGTGGCTGGCTTGATTGTTAACACGCCCTAGTATCTGACGATGATCGACCTGCGCCAATTGCGGCAGTTCGTCGCCGTGGCCGAGGAGCTGAGCTTTCGCCGCGCCGCGTAGCGGCTGCACATGTCGCAGCCGCCCCTGAGCCAGGTGATCCGCGGTCTGGAGGCGGAACTGGGCACGGCGCTCTTCAACCGGACGCGCCGCAAGGTCGAACTGACGCAGCCCGGCCG
>CAZULX010000441.1:0-2744 GCA_964621335.1 uncultured Streptomycetaceae bacterium | reverse complement strand
AACCGGCATCACCTTCGCTCGCTGGAAACAGCAGGCGCGGCTGCTCGAATCGATACGCAGGCTCGCGGAAGGCACGCCCGTGACTGCCGTCGCCGTCGATCTCGGTTACGAAAGCGCGAGCGCGTTCTCCACGATGTTCAGGCGCTCGCTCGGCATCGCGCCGCGGGCTTTCATCACTGCTGCGGCAATCCGATCTGCTTGATCAGCTTCGCGTATTTCTCGATCTGCACCTTGACGTAGGCGTCCATCTCCTCGGGCCTTCCCGTCCTCACGAAAAAGCCGAGGTCTTCCAGGCGCTTGCTCACCTCCGGCCTGGCGAGCGCGGCGAGCGTCCCTTTTTGGACGGCGTCGACCACGTCCTTCGGCGTTTTCGCGGGCACCATGAGGCCCGCCCACGCCAGCACTTCGTAGCCGGGCAAGGTATCGGCGATCGGCGGGACGTCGGGCAACTCCCGCAGGCGCTGCGTCGCCGACACGCCCAACGCCCGCAGCCTGCCGTTGCGGATGTGCGGAAGCCCCGTCGCGAGCGGCGTGAAGTAGACCGCAGTCTCCCCGGCGATGACCGACGCGAGCGCCGGGCCTCCGCCTTTGTACGCGACGTGCAGCATGTTCACCCCGGCCATCCCTTTGAAATATTCCGCCGAGAAGAAAGTGCCGCTCCCGGTGCCGGCGGACGCGTACGTGAGATCGCCCGGACGCGCTTTCGCGATCCTCACGAGAGCGGGCACCGATCGCGCAGGCAGCGAAGGGTGAACCGAGGCGACGAACGCGGACAACGCGATCAGCGTCACCGGAGAGAAATCCCGCAGAAGGTCGTACGAGAGCTTGCGATAGAGCGAAGTGTTGATGCTGTGGTTGGTGTGTGCGAGGAAAAGCGTATAGCCGTCGGCCGGCGCGCGCGCCGCCACCTCGCCTCCGATGTTCCCGCCGGCCCCTGCGCGGTTGTCCACGATGAACTGCTGGCCGAGGACCTGCGCGAGCCCGTTCGCGACGATGCGCCCCACGGTATCGGGGTTGCTGCCGGCGGAGCTCGCCACCACGATGCGGACCGATTTCGACGGATAGCCCTGCGCGGGCGCAGCGGCGGGGTAGAGACAGGCAAGGCAGGCGGCGGCGATCGCCGTCTGGCGCAGCGGATGCATCGTCACGGTGTGACCTCCTCTCGTCCTAGTGTGTTAGCGTCGCGCTTTGGAACGGCTTGAAGCTTAACAAACATATCGCACGGAGGATGAAGATGAAGATCAAGCGGATCGAGCACGTCGGCGTGGTGGTGCGGGACCTCGAGAAAAGCCGGCGCCTGTGGGAAGACTGTTTCGGGATCCCGCTCGGTGGCGTCGAGCACACGCCCGGGCGCCCGCACAAGCTCGCCCTCTATCCGATCGGCGAGTCGATGGTCGAGCTCCTCGCGGGAATCACGCCCGACAGCAAGTTCGCGCGCATGTGCGACGAAGGCAGGGCCGGAATCAATCACATCTGCTTCGAAGTCGAGAACATCGACGAAGCGCTCAAAGAGCTCAAGGAGAAAGGCATACCGCTGATCGACCAGGTGCCGCGCATCGGACACGCCGGCTGCCGCATCGCCTATCTCGATCCGGCGGGAACCGAAGGCTGCCTGATCGAGCTCGCCGAGCTGCCTGCCGAAAGCGCGCACCCGGCGTGAGTCGCCAGGGCGTTCACAGCGCGATCGCGATCGCGGTCGTCGCGCTCGTGCTCGGGATATGGATATGGATAGAACGCCAGCCGGTCGAGCGCGTGAGCCCAGCCACCGGCCAGGCGCTCGCGATCGACAAGTCGCCGCGGGCCCAGGCCGAGCGCAAAGCGGTCATCGACTGGCTGATCGATCAGGGCCACGTGCGGCGGGTCGATGCGGCGCGCGCGGGCTCCGTCCGCGTGACGTTACGGCCCTCGTTCTACGACATGGACGAGGCGACCCGCAGGAAATACCTCGATGCGGTGTACCGCTACTACTTCGACGGCTCGAGCACGAACGACACAGTGGCGCTGCGCGACGGGCGGCACGGCAACAACGTCGGCCGCTACAACCCGTACAGCGGCGGCCTGACGATGTACAAATGACCCCACTCCGGTTTTAAGCTATGAAGCTCTCCGTACTCGACCAGTCGACGGCCTCACAAGGCCGCACCCAGGACGAGGCGATCCGCGAGACGCTCGCCCTCGCCCGCTTTTGCGACAGCCTCGGCTACCACCGCTACTGGGTCTCCGAGCACCACAACACCGGCAACATCGTCGGCACCGCGCCGGAGATCCTGATGGCGGCGATCGCTGCGACGACACCGCGCATCCGGGTCGGCAGCGCCGGCGTCATGCTCCCGCACTATTCGTCGCTCAAGGTCGCGGAGCAGTTTCGCGTGCTGGAAGGCATCGCACCCGGCCGCATCGACTTAGGCATAGGCCGCGCGCCGGGCTCGGACCAGAAGACCGCGTTCGCCCTCAATCCGAATACCAACAACGCGGAGGATTTTCCGCAGCAGGTGTACGAGCTGCAGGCGTGGGTGTCGGGCGCGCCGCTCGACGCGCGCCATCCTTTCCACCGGATCAAGGCGCATCCGACCGGGCCGACGAGCCCCGAGCTGTGGATACTCGGAAGCTCCGATTACGGCGCGCAGCTGGCCGCGCACTTCGGCCTTCCCTACGCCTTCGCCTATTTCTTCACCGACGGCCACGGCGTCGAGCAGGCGCTCGAGCTCTATCGCCGCAACTACAAGCCCAGCGAGCGCTTTCCC
>CAZULX010000440.1:0-2501 GCA_964621335.1 uncultured Streptomycetaceae bacterium | reverse complement strand
AGCACCTTGCGCTCGACGATCCGTATTCCGCGCTCGCTGCAGAAATGCTCGAAATCGTCGACCGTGCATAGCCGCACGTTGGGGGTGTTGAACCACTGGTGTGGGAGGTTATCGGAGACCGGCATGCGTCCGCGCAACACCTCGAGCCGGTTCTTCCAGTAGCCGAAATTCGGAAAGGTGACGATGCCTTCGCGGCCGACGCGCAGCATCTCGCGGATGATGATCTCGCTGTTCTTCATCGCCTGCAGTGTCTGCGAGAGCACCACGTAGTCGAAGGAGCCGTCATCGAATCCCGACAGGCCCCGCTCCAGATCGCTCTGCACCACCGCTACGCCGTTCTTCACGCACGCGAGCACGCCTTCGTCCGCGATCTCCACCCCGTAGCCGGTGGTGCGCCGGGTGTCCTTGAGGTACCGGAGCAGCGTGCCGTCGCCGCAGCCCAGGTCGAGAACGCTCGAGCCCATCTTGATCCAGCCGGCGATCGCCGCGAAATCGGGGCGGTGGGCTGCTGTCCCGTTACCGAGGCTCGTATGTCCGCCGGTGCCGCTTTTCATACCCGGCATTCCGCAGCGATGCGGTCGAAATAGGCCGCGACCAGCGCATGGTAGCGCTCGTCGTCAAGCAGGAAAGCGTCGTGGCCGTGCGGGGCATCGATTTCCGCGTAGGTCACGTTGCACCGGTTGTCGAGAAGGGCCTTGACGATTTCGCGCGAGCGCTCGGGTGAAAAGCGCCAGTCCGTCGTGAACGAGACCACGAGAAAAGCCGCGCGCGCGCATGACAGCGCGCGGGTGAGGCTGCCGCCGTGGTCGAACGCCGGATCGAAATAGTCGAGCGCCTTGGTGATGCGCAGGTAGGTGTTGGCGTCGAAGTACTCGGAGAACTTGTCGGCCTGGTAACGCAGGTACGACTCGATCTGAAACTCGGTCTCGAAGGAATAACTGAGCTTCCCGTTCTTCAGCTGCCTGCCGAACTTGGCTGCCATCTCGTCGTCGGACAAGTACGTGATGTGACCGACCATGCGGGCGACGCGCAGGCCGCGGTGCGGCTTCACGCCGTGCTCGTAGTAGTTGCCGCCGTGAAAATCGGGGTCGGTGAGGATCGCCTGGCGCGCGACTTCGTTGAAGGCGATGTTCTGCGCGGAAAGGCTGGGTGCGCACGCGATCACGATCGAATGCCTCAGCTTTTCGGGGTGGCTGATCGTCCATTGCAGCGACTGCATCGCGCCCAGGCTTCCGCCCATCACCGCCGCGAAACGCTCGATGCCGAGCTTTTCCGCCAGCCGCGCCTGTGCGGCGACCCAGTCTTCGACCGTGACGACCGGGAAGCGGCCGCCCCATGGTCTGCCCGTTTTCGGGTCCACGCTGCAGGGCCCGGTGGAACCGTGGCAGCCGCCGAGATTGTTCATGCCGACCACGAAAAAGCGCTCGGTATCGACGGGTTTCCCGGGGCCGATCATGTTGTCCCACCAGCCCACGCTGCCCGGCTCGTCCGCATAGCGTCCCGCCACGTGGTGCGACGCGTTGAGCGCGTGACAGATGAGCACGGCGTTGGAGCGCTCGGCGTTGAGCGTCCCGTAAGTCTCGTACGCGAGGTCGTACTCGTCGATGACCGCGCCGCACTTCAGTTTCAACGGCTCGGTGAAGCGCGCGACGAGCGGGGTGACGATGCCGACCGAGCGCTCGTCCGGGGCGTTGCCGACGACTGTATCCAAAGGACTCCAGAAATGAAAAAACCCGGTGGGCTGCACGCTCGCACCGGGTTCGAGAGATTCCGAAATTATCTCTTTAGCCGTATTTATAACGCGCCCGCAAGCTGATGTATCAAATCGGCGCCTCGCCCAAGGTACTCCGGTCCACTGTCTTATGTCAATAAAGGCCTTTGGTGCTAGCCGAACTTAGCGGATTCACATCGTTTTTCGGATTGTCACGCAGTGTAACCCATTGGTTTTTCTGAACGCGAGGTAGGCGAATTGCGCAGAACGCGCTGTAGTGAAGACCTTGCCTGTGGCGTGCGGCGCAGTTGTGTGGATAATCGAACTCCGAGATGTTTCTGCGCGCGACCACTCGGAAGAAGGACGGCAAGGAACACCACTACTTCAGCGTAGTGGAGAACCGGCGCGTGAGCGGTGGACGCGTGCTGCAACGGCACGTGCTGTATCTGGGGGAGATCAATTCTTCGCAGGAGCTGGCGTGGCGGCGTTCAATCGAGGTATTGGACGAAGGCACACGAAGCGCCCGCACGCTCGCACTGTTTCCTGAAGATCGTTGCGAAGAGCTCGTCGCAGACGACTCGATCGTGCGCCTGAAGCTCGGGCAGTTGCGGCTGGAGCGGCCGCGGCAGTGGGGTGCGTGCTGGCTTGGGTTGAAGCTGTGGCAGAGCCTCGGGCTCGATGAGTTCTGGAGCGCGCGACTGGCGCCCTCGCGCAAAGGCACGCGCTTCGATCAGGTGCTGTTTGTGCTGGTGGTGTATCGGCTCTTGTCGCCGGGCAGCGAGTGGCGCTT
>CAZULX010000439.1:0-9792 GCA_964621335.1 uncultured Streptomycetaceae bacterium | reverse complement strand
GGAAGTGCTGCGGATCCTGCAACTGCCCGACGTGCGCAAGCAGCTTCTTGCACAGGCTTTCGAAGTGCCGGCGGACACACCCGAGCAGTTCGCCGCGCACATCAGGGCCGATGTCCCGAAGTGGGCGAAAGTCATCAAGGCGGCGGGGATCAAGCCCAATTAGGGCTACCGCAAGGAGTGATGAGGCTATCGCAAAGAGTGATGGCTACCGAAGGAGTGATGAGAAGCGGCTGTTACGACGCCTTCCCTTCAGGCGGGAAGGATGGATGGGGGTGGTTTTGACCAACCCCTTCTCATCACTCTTTCGGTAGCCGTCACTCTTTCGGTAGCCGTCACTTCTTCGGTAGCCGTCACTTGTTGGCGCGCTAAGCGCGGCGCACGCCTTTGAGCCCCGTCCCTTTCGCGCGGTAGAGATGGCCGCCGTCGGTCGTGAGGTAAAGGCTCCCCAGATCGGCATCGCCGAAAGCAACGCGCGCCGGTGCATCGGCGGGCGCAGGCTGTTTGTCCGCGAACTCGCCCGAGGCCGAGAACACGTAAACAAGCGCGCCTGCGCCGCCTTTGGACGAGCCGCCGACGGCGATGACATCGCCTTCACTGCCGACGCAGATGCCTTCGATGCCGCGCTCCGACGCGCCGAATTCGTGGAGCACTTTCGCTTTGCCGACGCTGCCGTCTGCATTGACCGGATAGGCGCGCAACTCGCGCTTGCCCGGCCGCTCGATGTCACCTTCGGCGACGTACAGCGTTTTTTCGTCAGGCGAAAGCGCGATCGCCCGCGCGTTCTGCGTGTCGGTCGTGATGCGCGAGAGCGTCCATTCCCGGCCTTTGCGCTCGAGGCGCAAAACCGAGGCGTGATCGGGAAACGGATACACCGGAGGACCGTAAGGCGGCGTCGAGTTGAAAGCGTCGGCAAACCACACGCGTCCTTTGCCGTCGACCGCGATGTCGGTCGGCTGGTTGTGGTGCTCGCCGTCGAGGAGGTCGTTGGTCGGCGCGGTCGAGCCGTCGGGCTTGAACTCGACGACGCGCCGGCCGCCTTCCTGCGCGCCGAACACCGAGCCGTCCGGGCCGACGGCGATGCCGTTGGTGCGTCCGGTGTATCTGCGGAAGTCCGAGACCTTCCCCGTCACCGGATCGTATCGGTAGATGCGCTCTTCCTGCACCGCGCTGAAGAGCATGCTGCTGCCGTCCCACGCGAGGCCGCCGGTGCGCCCTTTGTAAGGACCCGCAACGAGTTCGAATTCCATGGTCATTCGTGTTCTCCTAAGTCATACCAGGGTCAGTCCCGGTTTTCGCCGCGCGAAAGTCCGGGACAGACCCTTACCAGACCCTTACCAGCTCGCCACGCCGGGTGTGTTCAGTCGGATACGAGCGACGCAGCCGATCATCGTGATGTAAAGCGATTTCCAGTCGTCGTCGCCGAACCCGATGTTGGTCGCATGGTGGCCGGGCGTTGCCAGGCGCGCGACGACGCTGCCGTCGGGGTTGTGCACCCAGATGCCGCCCGGTGCGGTGCAGTAGACGCGGCCGTCGACGTCGCATTTCAGCCCATCCGGGTTGCCGCGGTCGGGGTGGGTGTACTGGAAGAACAGCCGGCCGGGACCGACGCTGCCGTCGGCCTTCACGTCGTAGGCGCGTATCAATCGCTCGCGGGTGCAGTTCACGTAGAGGATTTTCTCGTCGGGCGAGAAGCAGAGCCCGTTCGGGTAGACGAAATCGGTGGTGACGATCGTCTGCTCTCTGCCGTCGGGCGAGATGCGATACACCGGCTGGATGTCGTGATACTTCTGCAGGTCCTGTCCCACCATGCCGACGTTCAACAATCCTCCCGGCGGATCGGTGAACCAGATCGTGCCGTCGGATCTGACGACTATGTCGTTCGGGCTGTTCAACTTCCTGCCTTCCCATCGATCCATGAGCGGCGTCTGGTTGCGGCCGTCGGTGTCGATCCGGAACACCGTGCGCCCGCCCCATCCGCACACGACGAGCCGGCCGTCCTTGTCGGTCGCCATGCCGTTCGCGAAATTCGAAGGCTCGAGTATCGCTTCGGGCTTGCCGCCGGGCTTCCACTTCCAGATCGCGTTGCCGCAGATGTCAGTGTAATAAAGATGTTTGGTGCGCTTGTCCCACACCGGTCCTTCGCCGAAGATGACGCCCGGCGCGACGATCTCGACGTCGAATTTTTTCCCGAGCACGCGCTCGGCGTCGGGCGCCGCCATGTCCATTTCGATTCTGACTTCGGATGGTCCGTGCATTTCGATACCCCTCCTTTACGATCCCGCGCAGGCGCTTGGTGGTCTCGTAGCCGTCGAGCACCGGCATCTGCAGATCCATGAACACCAGCGAATAATAGTCGGGCTCTCGCGCCGCGAGCATCTCGATCGCGTCCTGGCCGTGCTGCGCAAGGTCCGCGATCACGCCCATGCCGCGCAGCAGCTCGAGGACGAGCTGCTGGTTGATCGGATGGTCTTCGACGACGAGCACGTGCATGTTCTAGAGCGCGGGCGCCTGTTCGTCTGCAGTTCCCCCTTCGGCCGCGATCTGCTCGCCGTGCAGGCTCGAGAGCGTTTGCTGGAGGGCGACAGGCAGCACCGGCTTCGACATGAAGTGCTTCACCCCGAGGTGCTCGATCGACCCGCGCAGATCTTCGGTGTCGTAGGCCGAGATCACCACGATCTGCGGCGCCTCCTCGCCGAAGCCCGCCCGGATCGCCTGGATCAGGTCGCCGCCGTCCATGCCGGGCATGACCCAGTCGACGAAAACGACGGCGTACGGCTTGCCTTTGTCGAGCGCTTCGCGCAGCGCCGTGAGGGCGCGCGCCCCGCTCTCGGCTTCCTCGACGCGAAATCCGAGCGATTGCAGCATGCCGGTCAGCACCATGCGCGCTTCGGGCAGGTCGTCGACGACGAGCGCGCGATCGCCCGCGGGCCCCGTCCACGTCGCGGGCGTCGGCACCGCCGCCCTGCCGAGCTTCGCGGTGAACTCGAAGCACGAGCCTTTCCCCGGCTCGCTCGAGACTTCGAACTTCCCGCCCATCATTTCCACCAGACGCTTGGAAATGGCGAGCCCGAGACCGGTGCCGCCGTACTTGCGCGTGGTCGAGCCGTCGGCCTGCGTGAACTCCGCGAAAAGCTTGGACGTCTGCTCGGGCGTCATGCCGATGCCGGTGTCGGTGACGGAAAAGCGCAGCACGATCTCCTTGCCGTGCACTTCGAGGAGCGCCGCGGACAGCCGCACGTAACCGCGCTCGGTGCCTTTGACCGCGTTCGAGAGCAGGTTGATGAGGACCTGTCCCAGGCGCAGCCCGTCGCCGACGACGTGCGGCGCGCGCGAGAGCTCCGGGTCGAGGTCGAGCAGAAGCTCGATTTCCTTCTCGAGCGCTTTCTGGCGCACCAGGAAAAGGCTGTTCGCGATCGTCTGCTGGAGGTCGAAAGGCACGAGCTCGAGGTCGAGCTTGTCGGCCTCGATCTTGGAGAAATCGAGGATGTCGTTGATGACGCCGAGCAGCGCTTTCGCCGCGTCGTGGATCTTGCTGATGTAGTCCTTCTGGCGCGGGTCGAGCTTCGTTTTCAACGCGAGATACGCCATCCCGATGATCGCGTTCATCGGCGTGCGTATCTCGTGGCTCATGTTGGCGAGGAACATCGACTTCGCCCGCGTGGCCGATTCCGCCGCAGCGCGCGCGCTCTGCAGATCTTCGGAATACTTGATGCGGTTCCTGACGTCCTCTTCGATCGACGCCGCCATGTTGTTGAAGCCCTGTGCGACGGTGTTCAGCTCGGCGACCGCTTTGCCCACGTCCAGCCGCGTCGAGTAATTGCGATAGGCGATGCGCTCGGCGCCGAGCGCGAAGCGGCGGATGGGGCGCAGCACGTATTTGTTGATGAAAAGCGACCCCGCGAGGGTCAGGAGCAGCAGCACCACCATGGCGGTGCACGCGAGCACGATCGCGCGCCACAGCTCGGCGGTCGCCTTCTGCACCGCGAGGTTGGTGCGATCGTCGGCCATCTCCGAGAGCTTCTCGACGTCCGCGAGCAGGCTCGCCTGGAGCTTCGCGTATTCAGGCCCGTAGACGGTCTTCAGAGCGAACTCCGGCGAGGGCTCTCCGGCGGTGACGAACTCGCCCTTTTGCGGGTCGTACAGGCCCTGCGTCGCGGCGAACGCGACCTGCTCGGTCTTGTGCAGGTCATCGCTGGTGTCGATCGCGCTGTCGAGCACCTTGAGCTCTTCGTCCGACGCGCCCGCTTCGCGCATGCGCTCCGGAAAGGATTTCGCGCTGCCCTCCTCGCCCTTGAGATACTCGCGCAGACCGCTGCCGCCCATCACCGTGCGGTATCCGGTGAGCGCGTAGTACTCGGTGAGGTAGCGCGTGTCGCTCGTCGCCGCATAGGCGCGCACCAGCCGGCTCATGGTCTCGGTGAGGTGAGACAGCTCGGACGTGAGCGCGAGGGTGATCCTGCGCTGCTCGAGCGCCTGGCCGACCTGGCCGAACGACGATGCGACCAGCCACAGCGCGGCGCCGATCGCGGCGAGAAAAGTGATCGTCGCAACCGGAAAAGCGATTGAAAAGAATTTTAGTTTCATTCTTTTTGCCCCTGGGGCGTCATTTATTCACAGGCAAGCACGCCGCGCAAGGGCGTGAGACGCTTGTGATGACACCGGAGCCCTCGCCTCCCGGCCGCGTGGTCTGCGGAGTGTAAGATACCCGGCGCAAAACCAGAAAGAGTGATGACTACCGAAGGAGTGATGGGAGAAAACAATGGCTGAGAAAATGAACGGCGCCAGGCTTTTCGCGCGCTTGCTGGAAGCCTATGGCGTCACGCACGTGTTCTTCATGGACGCGGTGCTCCGCCGCGCGCTCGCCGAGATGGAAGACACCGGCATCACGCGCGTGCTCGGCCATTCCGAGAAAGGCGTCGCCTACATGGCCGACGGTTACGCGCGCGTCTCCGGCAAGCCGGGAATCTGCATGGCGCAGTCGGTCGGCGCGGCGAATCTCGCTTCGGGAATGCAGGACCCGTATCTCGGGCACTCCGCGGTCATCGCGTTCACGGGCAGGCACGTCGCACCGAATCAGCATCGCAACGCATACCAGGAAGTCGAGCACGCGCCGCTCTACGCTGCGGTGACCAAGTTTCATGCCGACGTCGACGCGCTCGAGCAGATTCCGCACCTCGTGCGGCAGGCATTTCGCGTCGCCACCACCGGCACGCCGCGGCCAGTGCATCTCGACATGGCTGGGTTCACCGGCGACGCATTGACCGCGCTGGACGGGGACTTCGACATCGCCGTCGACGAAGCGCACACGCGCTTTCCGGCCTTCAGGCCGGCACCGGACCCCGAAGCCGTGCAGCGCGCGGTGGCGGCGATCAGGCGTTCGACGAAGCCCGTGATCGTCTCCGATCGCGGCGCCGCGATCTCCGGCGCGGGCGACGCGCTCGCGAAGCTCGCCGAAAAAATCCAGGCGCCGGTCGTCGCCACGCTCGATGCGAAAGACACCATCGTCGAGGATCACCCGCTCTTTCGCGGCATGGGCGGGCTTTACGGGCGCAGTTGCGCGAACCACGTGCTGGCCGAAGCGGACCTCGTGATCTACGCTGGCAGCAACACGAGCGACCACACGACGGCGAACTGGAAAATGCCTGCTCCGGGAACGCCGATCATCCAGATCGACCTCGATCCGGTGGAGATCGGCCGCAATTACCCGAACACGATCGGCATCCAGGCCGACGTGCGCGCCGCGCTGGAAGCGCTGGCCGCCGCGTGCGCCGCCGCGAAACACGACGACTGGCTCGCGCGCACCCGGGGCTACGTCGACGAGTGGCGCGCCGAAGCGGACAAACGATGCGCCGCGGGCCAGGTGCCGATGCGTCCGGAGCGGATCTGCAAAGAGCTGAACGAAGTGCTGCCCAGGGACGCGATCCTGATCGCCGACACCGGCTACGCGGCGCTGTGGACCGGAACGCTCGTCTACTTCAGGCACCCGACGCAGCGCTATTTCCGCGCGGCCGGCTCGCTCGGCTGGTCTTTCCCGGCCTCACTCGGCGCGAAGTGTGCGGCGCCCGACCAGCCGGTCATCTGCTTCTGCGGCGACGGCGGTTTCTACTATCACCTGCCCGAGCTCGAGACCGCGCGCAGGCGCGGCATCCACACCGTCACCGTCGTCAACAACAACCACTGCCTCGCGCAGGGCGTGCGTAATCTCAACATCGCTTACGGCAGCCGCGACCAGGCGCGCAAAGGTGAATGCTACGAGTACCGCGACACCGATTTCGCCGCGCTCGCGCGCGACTTCGATTGCGCCGGCTACACCGTCGAGAAGCCGCAGGATTTCGCGAAGGCTTTCAATGAAGCGCTGGCGGCCGGCAAGCCCGCGGTGATCGATTGCAAGACGGAGTTCGCGGGGCAGGCGCCGCTGGCCTGGACGCCGGCGTAGGCTCTACGCGGAAAAAGTGATGAGGGCTACCGCAACGGGTGATGAAAAGGAGTGATGAAAGAGAGTGATGAGAAGGGGTTGTTAAACGGCACTTCAATTCGGTTCCGGCAACCCTCTCTCATCACTCCTTCTCATCACCTTTTCTCATCACTCTTTCGGTGGTCATCACCCCTTCAAGCGACGAAGCTAACCGAGCTTCATGAGGGCGATGCGGCCCTTCCCCGTGATCTTCAGCGTCGGCGGCTTGGTCCCCACCTCGATCAGTCCCGCTGCGATGAGCCTCTCGGCGACCGGACGCGGCACCTGCACGGCGCCGGCCTTGGTCGCGGCGCGCCGCAACCACAGAATGTCTTCATACACGAGCTGAGCGTTTACGCGTTTCACGTTGTCTTGCACCACGGCTTTGCACCGTGTCCCCTGGAGAAATGTACGGAGGATTATCCTCTGATTGGAGGGAGGCGGTACGGCGCCTTGCGCGCCCCGCACGGCATACCGACGACACGAGTGCGTCTTTTTTACCGATACGCGGCCGGGTTCCACGTATGCGTTTCGACCTGTCCTTCGCGGCACCAGGCATAGAGCGCGTCGTACACGACCATCCCGTGCCCGAGCATCTCGTGGTCGTCGGCATAGAGGCGCGAAAGGCCCAGGGATATCGCGAGCAGTCCCGCGGCCTGCGGCGCGAGCCCCGGCTCCCCGGTATCGGCGCCGCGCACGATCACAGCGAGCTGCTGCAGCGCCGGATCGCGGAGGCGGTAATGCGCGAGAAAGGCATCGAAGCTGCAAAGCCGGCCGGCGTGCGAGAAAGCCACGTCCGGTATGTCGTACGGCACCGCTTCTTTCCGGCGCGCCGCGTCGCGCACTTCCGCGGCGGGCACGTACAGAAATTCAGCGTCGCGATCGACGAAGCGCGAGACGAGCCACGGGCACGCGATACGGTCGATCTTCGGGCGCTCGCGCGTCACCCAGCGCGTGCTCGCCTCCGGCGGCTTGCGGTCGAGCTTGCCGTGCGGCCGCCAGCCTTCCTCGAGACCGCCTTCGAGGTACTGTGCGTCCAGGCCGTGCTCGCGCAGCGTTTTCGCAACGCCCTGGCTCACTTCGTGTCCGTGCACGCAATACACGACGGCGCTGCCGGCGCGCGGCAACGATTTGACCCACGCGGATACCGAATCCGGGTCGCGCCGCAGCGCGCCCGCGGCCATGTCCGGCGCGCTCTGAAAAGCGGGACGCCGCCTCACGTCGATCAGGAGCGGCGGCTGCGGGCCTGCGATGGCGGATTGAACATCGGCGTACGAAATGGACGTATTCATAAGGCACTCCATCGGCTGACGAACCGTTAGAGCAGGCCTTGGACGCGGGGAAGCGTCTTGGAAAGCGGGGAGGCTGCCATGTCCCCGCGAGTTGCCAGCTTACCAGCCTCATCACTCCTAGCGGTAGCCCGTCGGCAGCGGCGCGGCGCGCCGCCCCATGATCCACGCCGGGATGAGGCCGACGATAAAAATGATCACCACGATCATGAAGCTGTCGCGGAAGCCCATCGTATACGCCTGCGCGTGCACGACGCGGCCGAGGAAGTGGAGCGCCCCCGCCATCGTCTGCTCGGCAGGGAGGCCCGATTGCGCGAGGATCGCCTGCACCTGGCGCAGCAGCTCCGCGGTGGCGCTGTTCGCCGAGGTCTGCAGGCTGGTCATCGCATCGCCGTGAAAGAAAGTGCGCCGGTCGAGCGTCACCGACAGCAGGTTGACGCCGAACGCTCCGCCCAGCTGCCGCGCGAAATTGATCATGCCCGCACCCTGGGACAGAAGCTCCGGCCGGAGCGCGCGCAGCGCGCTCACGTTGAGCGACGGCTTGATGAGCGCGAGACCAATGCGGGAGAGTATGACGCACCACGCGATCGTCCAGAACGAGCTGTTCACGTCCACGTACGCGAGCCAGTACGTCGAGACGATGAAACACAGCAGACCGGTGATGATGAGGCCGCGCGCGGGAATCCTGTCGCTCAGGTAGCCGGCTATGGGCATGAAGAGTCCGAGTATCAGTCCGCCGGGCATGAGGAGCAGCCCCGACTCGTAGGCGGTGTAGTGCTGGACCGTCTGCACGAAGAGCGGCACGAGATAGGTGGACCCGAAAAGGCCGACGCCGAAGAGGCACGCGACCACAGCTGCGGAGGTGAACTGACCGTTCGCCAGCACGCGCAGGTTCACTAGCGGCTGCGGGGTATGGAGCTCCCACGCGAAGAACGCGAGGGTGCCGGTGCCTGCGATTGCGAGCAGGATGAAGATGTAGTCGGAGTACCAGCCTTCGCGCTGCCCGTTGGAAAGCGCCGTCAGCAGGCACGCGAAGGACACCGACAGCAGAATGAAACCCGTCCAGTCGAAGCGCATGCGAACGCTCGTCTCTTCTCTCGTCGGCATGAACATCGTGCCGAGTAGCGCGGCGAGCGCGGCGACCGGCACCGCGACGTAAAAAATGTAACGCCAGCTGAAATGCTCGATCATGATGCCGCCGAGCGTGGGACCCAGCGCCGGACCCATGATCACGCTGATGCCGAAGAAACCCATCGCGGTGCCGCGCTGGTGCGGCGGGAACACGCGGAAGAGCGTGTACATCGAGAGCGGCTGCAGGATCCCGGCGATTGCGCCCTGCACGACACGGCAGGCGACCAGCACAGATTCGTTGGGCGCCATCCCGGCGGCGATCAGCGCCGCGATGAACACCAACAGCACGCCGATGAACGTGCGGCGCTGGCCGTAGCGTCCGATCAGCCAGGCGTTCACGAGCATCCCCACGGTCTGCGCCGCGAGTGCCCCGGTGGAAAGCCATTGCGCGCGGTCCTGGCCGATGCCGAACGCGCCCATGATGTCGGGAATCGCGACGTTTACCGAGGTGGTCGTCAGCATCGCCGAGACGACGCCCAGCATGACCGTGATGGTCGCGTACCAGCGATAGCGCGAGCCGTATCGCTCGGCGAGGACTTCAGTCGTTTCGGAGGGGGATGTCAACTTCCACCATCATGCCGGGACGCAGCTCGACGTCCTTGTCGGTGAGCCGGATACGCACTGGAAGCCGCTGCGTGATCTTGGTGAAGTTGCCGCTGGGATTGGGGTCGGGCAGCAGTGCGAACTTGCTCGTGGCCGCCTGTCCGATGCGGTAGATCTCGCCGTGAACGACGCGCCCGGGATACGCATCGACGCGCACGTCGACTTTCATGCCCGGCTTCAGGAGCCCGATGGAGGTCTCCTTCACGTTCGCTTCGACCCAGATCTGGTTCGGATCGTGGAACATGACGATGCGCTGCCCGGCGCCGACGTGCTCGCCTTTGCGCACGAAAGTCATCACGATGCGCCCGTCGCCCG
>CAZULX010000438.1:0-2924 GCA_964621335.1 uncultured Streptomycetaceae bacterium | reverse complement strand
GGCATCAGCGCGTGCTTGCACGGCTGGTGCCGCGCGGCGTAGGCTAGACACCGATTTCGCCCGCGCGGCCTCGCCCGCCTTCGCGTGCAGAGGTCGAAGCTCGGCGCACCAAGCGCGGTAGGGTTCAAAAAATCGCGCGCCCCGTGCGCCGCCGGTGTAGTCGCTCTTACGAGGAGGAGCACATGAAAACCGCACTTGTAGCGGCCGCAGCGCTTGTATTGTCCGCGCTCGTTCCGAACGCCTGGGCCCAGACCTACCCGACGAAGCCGATCCGCCTGCTGGTGCCGTTTCCGCCCGGCGGGGGAACCGACCTCCTGTCGCGCATCATTGCGGGGCCGGTTTCCGAGTCGTTCGGCCAGACCGTCGTGGTCGACAATCGGCCCGGGGCGGGCGGTAATCTGGGCGCCGAGCTTGCCGCGAATGCCGCGCCCGACGGCTACACGCTCATTCTGGTTTCCGCAAGCTACGCGGCGGCGACCGCGTATCAGAAGACGTCGTTCGACCCGATCAACGGCATCGAGCCCATCATCCTCATCGGCACCACCGGGCTCGCGCTCGGCGTGCATCCCGCGGTGCCGGTTAAAACCACCGCCGAGCTGATCGCCCTCGCCCAGGCGAGCCCCGGCAAGCTCAACTACGCGTCGGTGGGGCCCGGCAGCGCGGTTCATCTCGCGCTCGAGCTCTTCAAGCTCCAGGCCAAGGTGAACATGGTCCACGTGCCTTACAAAGGCGGCGGCCCCGCGCTCAACGCGCTCGTCGCCGGCGAAGTGCAGGTAAGCGCGACCAGCATGGTGCCGACGATTCCGCATGCGAAGGCGGGACGCGTGCGCATGCTCGCGGTCACCACGCCCAAGCGCTCGCCGGCGCTGCCCGACGTGCCGACGATCGGCGAAACGGTTCCCGGGTACGACGTGATCCACTGGTACGGCATGTGGGCCCCGAAAGGCACCCCCAGGAATATCGTCGAGCGCTGGAACAAGGCGGTCGCGAAGATACTGCAGACGACGGAGATGAAGAACCGCACGCGCGGGGAGGGGCTCGAGTTGAAGGGGGGACCTCCCGAGGAATTCGGCGCGCTGAACAAGCAGGCCATCGAAAAGTGGCGGCGCGTGATCCGCGATTCGGGGATAAAACGCGCAGGCTGAAAGCAGGGACGGCGGGGAGCCGGGCGGTTTCCCGCCGGGTGTAAATCGCAGCGAGGTTTCGGGAGCCGCCCGGACACACGGCCATGATGTTCCTGTGGCACCACGCGCTCTGGCTGTTGCTCGCCCTGCCGGCCATCGCCGGCACGTATCTCCTGTTGCGCCGCCGCCGCAACGACGAAAAGCGCCGCTATGCAGCCCTCGCCCGCATGCGTGCGGACTTCGCCGCCACGCCGCGATGGCGCGCCCACGTTCCCGCAGCGCTCATGCTCGTCGCTCTCGCCGCGCTGCTCCTCTCGGTGGCGCGCCCGGTGTGGGTCTCCACCACGCCCGCCGACCAGGGGACCGTCATCCTGCTGATGGACGTTTCGCTCAGTATGGAGGCGAGCGACGTCGAGCCGACGCGTCTTACGGCCGCACGCGCCGCGGCGATGGCGTTCGTCGACGCGCAGCCGAAGGACGTGCACATCGGCGTCATCGCGTTCGGCGGCCACGCGGACGTGGTGCAGCTTCCGACCGCGGATCGCAAGGCGGTCACCTCGGCGCTCGATCGCCTCCAGCTGCAGCGCTTCACGGCGATCGGCAGCGGGCTCCTGGCGGCGATCCTCACCCTCGTTCCCAGCGCGGAGGTCAGTGACGGCTACGACATCTTCGGCACGGGGCGGCCGCCGACCCCCTCGAGTTTCATTCCTCTGGAAAAAGCACGCAAAGGCGCACCGGTGCCGCGCAAGGCCGTCGCGCCGGGGTCCTACCTGTCGGTCGCCATCATCCTCGTCAGCGACGGTCTCGGCACGATGGGCATTTCTCCGCAGAAAGCCGCGAAGATGGCCGCGGATCTCGGCATCCGCGTCTACACCGTGGGTGTCGGCACGCTTTACGGCGGGGTCGCGAACATCGAAGGCTGGCCGCCGATACACGCGGAGTTCGACGACGCGACGCTGATCGAGATCGCGGACATCACGCGCGGCGAATACTTCCTGGCGCGCAAAGCCGACAAGGTGTCGGCGATCTACGAGAAGCTGGGGCGGCGCGTCGTCCTGCAACGCATGGAGCGCGAGGTGACGGTGCTGCTGATCGCGCTGGGTATGGTGCTGTCGCTCGCATCGACCGCACTGTCGCTGTCGTCGTCCGGCCGGCCGGCGTGACACGCGCAGCGCGAACCCCGCGCGCCGGTCACTTCAACTGATAGCTGAGAAGCTCGTACTGCTCGTGATCGAGCAGGCGCCGGCCGCGGTTATACGTGCGCCGCTCGTATTTGACCGCGCGCCCGACCTCGGGAACGTACCACACCGACTAGGTCTGGTATGACGGCGTGGTTTCGTTGAAAGGATCGCGGGACGACGGGAAGCTTCCTTCGAGCTCGCCTTCGAGCTCGGCCTTGATCGAGTCGAAGGTCCCCGCGGGAACGCGCACGCGCTCGCGTCCTGCGACTTTGCCGCTGAAGCGCCAGTCGTTGCCCGAATCCGCGCTCGTGGCGCCGGCAATCCTGTTCCATTTCACGCCCGGCTTGAGCTCGGCGAACGCGCTCATGAAAGGCGCGAACTCGACGAGCCTCGCGTTCTGGTTGATCTGCTGCTCGAATATCCGCGGCTCGAGCGCGAGACGGCGCTGCGCCCCGGCTGCTTCGCCTGTATCCGCCGCTTTCCGGCCGCCCGCGCGCACCACTTCCCTGATGCCGCTCTTGTCGCCGCCGCCGATCTCGTGCGTGACGGTCGCGAGGTTCCTGTCGAACTGAGCCTCCCGGAGGCGATAGGTCCAGCTATCGCCCACCTTGAGCTCGCG
>CAZULX010000437.1:0-2891 GCA_964621335.1 uncultured Streptomycetaceae bacterium | reverse complement strand
CTGCCGGTTGCATCGGATTGACGGTGGTCCCGGCCCTGTGAAACGCGTAAACCCCCGTCAGCGCGAAGCCGACGCCGATGCCGGCGATGCAGATGGCGAGACCCTGGCGCCATGGAAATGCGATCGCGAGGGCGGGCAGCGTCGCCGCAGCGAGCCACATCCCGGCTGCAAGCAGTAGCGCCACCAGAGGCGGAGGCACTTTGAGCTCGAGGGCGTTCATCTGACGAAGCTTTCGCGGAATTAATTCCTCATCGCGACCGTGTGGTCGGAGCTCATGGGGCCTGGAGAGCGTTCATCTCTTTCCGGCGCCACGTACCGCATTCCGATTCTCCAGTGCACGTGCAGTCATTTCGCGCGCCTCTTCGTCGCTGCTCGGGTACCACCGTATCCACTCGCCGTCGGGCTTGCGCTCAACGCGATACCGCTTGCGCCCTGCGTGCAGCAACGCAATGAACTGTCTTTTGTGTTCTTCCGACTCGAATTTAGCGTAGGTGCCAGCGGCAATATCTTTCTTCAGTCGCTCCTCGATAGACCTAAAGGTGTGTTCGTCGCGGCTGCGATATGCGATGGAGCCGTCGCGTGGGGCGCGGAAGTCAACGTTTGCTGCATCTAACTCACCAGCTAGTTCGCTCACGTAGTTTTCGTCAGAGCTACTCATACGACGATCGAACTCCCCCTGACCTGAGCAAGCAACCGTCACCAGTATGATCGATGCAACTACAAGGAGGCGCATTACCGAGGCCTTCTAACGATCGCGTTGAGCGGGCGCCCGGCAGCAACGCTGACGGGCGCTCCGCTCGACGCCGCCCATCAGACCCTACTCGCGCCCCACCCACCCCCCGTGCACCGGGTGGTGCGAGCAGATGATCTCGAGATACGCCGGCCGGCCTTTCGCGTTCTCGTCGAACGCGCGCTTCAGCGCCGGAATGATCTCGGAGGGCTCGCTCACGTCTTCGGCGTGATAGCCGACCGCGCGCGCCATCGATGCCATGCACGCGGAGCCGTGGTCGGACACCTTCCACGTATAGGGATCGTGCCCGCCGCCCCAGAATCCGGGCCCATAGCCTGAGTACCCGCCGTTATTGATGTGCAGCGTCGTGATGCCGACCTTGTAGCGCGCCGCCGCTTCGAAGCTTCCCATCATGTAGCACACGCCGGCGTCACCCGTGATGTTCACGCACTGCCGGTCCGGATACGCGAGCTTCGCCGCGAACGCGCCTGCGAAGCTGAAGCCGAGCGTCGAGACGTTCCCCCAGCCGAGATGCCCGCGCGGAATCTGCGCTTCATACACCGTGCTCGTCTGGTCGCGCGTGTTGCCCGAGTCCGCCGTCACGAACGACTTCTTCGGATCGATCACTTTCATGAGATCGCCGATCACGCGATACGGATTGATCGGCTTGTCGTTCGATTCCATCCAGGGACGGAACTTCGCCATGAACTCCTTGCGGCCGGCGCTGATCTCGTCCAGCAGATTCGGGTTCTTTTTCGGGCCCTGCTTCGAAAGCTCCGCGCTGAGCGCCTGGAGCGTGAGCTTCGCATCGCCGATGACCGCGTGTTTCGTCTCGTAGCTTCTGTTGATGTCGAGGAGATCGACGTTGCACTGGACGATCGTTTTCTTCGCGGCGTCCGGAATCGCGTGACTGAAGCGGTTCGGGAACAGGCTCGAGCCGATTCCGAACAGCACGTCGCACGTCTCCAGGTAATGCGCGGCGAGCGATCCGCGAACGCCGACCGACAGCGGATGGTTCTCCGGGAACGTGCCCTTGCCTTTGAGCGTGGTCAGCACGGGCACGTGGGCGAGCTCCGCGAATTGCAGCAGCTCGGCCATCGCGTCGGCGTAGTAAACGCCTTCGCCGACGTAGAGCAGCGGATCCTTCGCCGCGCGCAACACCTTGATCGCGGCGGCGACGTCATCCGGATCGGGAGCGGTGCGCCAGCCTTTCACCGGCGTGTACGGATATTGCGCCTCGTCGTACTCGCCGAGGTCTTTCGGCACGAGCAACAGCACCGGGCCGGGACGCCCCGAGCGCAGGTGCGTGAACGCGCGGCGCATGTAGTCGGGAACGAGCTCGGCGCGATCGATGGTGCCGACCCACTTGGTGACCGGCCCCAAGGCCTGCGCGATGTCGAAGTGGGTGTGCCGGCTTGCGCCGCGGCTCAACCCCTCCGCCATGATGAGCACCGGCGAGGAATCCTCCCACGCCTGCGCGATCGCGCCATACGCCATCTGAATGCCTGCGGCGTTGAGCCCCGCCATCGCGGTGCACGCGCCGATCCGCTTGCCGCACGTGATGCGCGAGAACGCATCGGCCACCGCGATCCCGAAGCGCTCCTCGCCCATCATGTAGATCGGCAGGCCTTCTTCGCCGGCCGCGTTGTTCACGTGGCTCGTGGGATAGCAGCTGATCCACGGAATGCCCTCGGCCTTGAGTATGCGTGCAACACCGTTCGCCGCTTTGATCTTCATGCCGCCTCCTTCAGTACGTATTTGTCGACGTTGTGATTCGTGGTCAGCCCCACGTAGATGTCGCCGTGCGCGTCGACCGTGAGGCCGTGAGCATGGCGCGTCTCCCATTTCGCGAGGACCTTGTCTTCGCCGTCGCGAACGCAGATGTAGGCCGGATTGCCATCCGCTTCCTGCTCGCAGATGTAGAAGACGCCGTTCGTGTCGCGCGCGATGTCGTCGGCCCGCCCATGCCGGTCCAGATGCCGATGATTTACCGGTGGCGCGGTTTACATAGATGGAATGACGGCCGCCCTCGCGCAAGAGCGAGCAGCCATGTGCTTCAAGGTGGCGGATCAGGTCAAGGCGTTTCATCCGCCGCTAAAACGAACGGCTCGCGAATTACGTCTCGGCCTCGAAGGGATTCCTCGGCCAACGCTCGGTTAGC
>CAZULX010000436.1:0-5963 GCA_964621335.1 uncultured Streptomycetaceae bacterium | reverse complement strand
CCATGCCGGGCGCGGCGAGCCGTGCGATCGTCGGCAGAATCGGCGCCTCGAGCAGGCGCGGGGCGCCCGTCACGCGGGGCACGTCCGACACCCGAAGTTGGCATGAGACTCTTCAATCAATGGGGCAGCGACACACTCTTTGCTTTTGCGCCGGCGCGGCAGGCGCGAGCGCGCTCACCTCATGTCATGAAAACGAGAGCCTTGCGCAACGAACGAAGAACAACGATACCCGCGACCACGAATGTCAGCAACACGAGCGCGCTGGAGCTGCTCGGCGGCGGCGCGTCTCCGCCAATGATGATTGCGCCTGCGACGATCATCATTCGTTCGCCGCCGATCGGCGACGCTCGCTGTCGCGGATCATCCCGCTCAGGTCCGCGGCCGGCCGGATCTCGAAAGGCCCGACGCGCACGCCGGGGTGTTTCGACATCAGTTCGACCGCGTGAGCGAGATCGTTGGCTTCGAGGAGCAGGATGCCGCCGATCTGTTCCTTGGTCTCGGCGTAGGGACCATCCGTAACCGAGAGCTTGCCGCGCCGGAAGCGCAGCGTTGCCGCGGTGCTCGCCGGCTGGAGTGCTTCACCCCCGGCGAAGTGCCCGTTCCTGCGCAGCACGTCGTCGTAGGCGAAGCAACTGTCCACCATGGAGTCGCGCTCACTTTCCGGCATGTTCTCGAACTTGCCGGGTTCGATGTATCCGAGGCATACGAATTTCATGTCGTCTCCTGTTTGCCTAGCCGCCCATTTTCTGCATCGCCAGCTGCGCCTCTTCCATACTGACTTCGCGCAGGTGCGTGGCCACCGACCAATGCTAGGGTCATGAATCGCATTGCTTTTCTTCCTGGTTGAAGGTGCCGCGACACCCTGTAGTCGTCTGGCGAGACCTCAATTCGACAAAACCTTTCGGCAATCGCGCCCACCACTTCGTCCACAACGATTCCAACTGCGCATGAAGGCTTCGTCGTTATGGGCGGGTGAGCGGTTCCGCAGCGTGTCGCAACGGCCATTTATGCTAGGCTCGTCGGTGACTGGACGAGATCAAAGGAAGTCGAGTTTTGGCGGCACGACAGCAATACCGGGCGGGCGTGGACATCGGCGGCACGTTCACCGACATCGTTCTGGTTTCGAGCAGCGGCACCGTCTACAGCAAAAAACTCCTCTCGACTCCGGCCGACTACAGCGCCGCGATCGAGACGGGACTTCACGATCTCCTGAGCGAGCTCTCCGTGCGCGGCGCCGACATCGGCGAATTCGTGCACGCAACCACCGTTGCGACGAACGCGATCATCGAGCGCAAAGGCGTGCGAGTCGCGCTCGTGACGACGCGAGGGTTCGGCGATGTGCTCGAGCTTGGCAGGTTTCGTGCTCCGCGTCCCTACGACATGCGCTTCCGCAAACCCGATCCGCTCGTGCCGCGACGTCTGCGCTTCGAAGTGGCGGAGCGCGTGAGCTCGAAAGGCGAAGTGGTGACGCCGCTCGACACGGATGCGCTCGAGCCGATCGCGCGGGCGCTCGAGCGTGAAGACATCAATGCGCTCGCCATCTGCTTCATCAATTCGTACGCGAACGATACGCACGAGGGACAGGCGGCGGCGTTCTTCCGCCGGCGGCTTCCGAAGGTCTCCGTGACGACATCCACGTCCCTCATGCCGCAGATCGGCGAGTACGAGCGCACGAGCAGCACCGTCATCAACGCCTACATACGTCCGGTAGTGCAGCATTACGTCAATGCGCTCAAGGCGCGTCTCGACAAGCTCGAAGTCGCCGCGCCGCTCATGATCATGCAGTCGAGCGGCGGCATCGCGCCCGCGCAGACGGTTGCCGAGCGTTCGCTCACGATCATCGAGTCCGGACCTGCTGCGGGTGTCCTGGGCGGTCAGCGCCTCGGCGTTCAGATCGGCCTTCCCGACATGATCGTCTTCGACATGGGCGGCACGACGGCGAAAGCCACGATCATCGAGAAGCACGCGTTCGGGATGAGTCCCGAGTACGAGGTCGGCGGTGGTGCGCTTATGGGAAACCGCATGATCAAAGGTGCGGGCTATCCGGTGCAGGCGCCGACGATCGATATCGCGGAAGTCGGCGCGGGCGGTGGGAGCATCGCGGCCGTGGATGAAGCGAGCGGCATCAAGGTCGGACCTCGCAGTGCGGGCGCCGACCCCGGCCCCGTCTGCTACGACCACGGCGGCGTCCATCCGACGGTGACCGACGCGAACCTGGTGCTCGGCTACCTCAATCCTGATGCGCTCGTAGGCGGAGAGCTTGCGCTCAACGCCGACAAAGCGCGCCGGGCTATCGGTGCGCTCGGCAAACGCGTGAATCTCGATCCGACCGAGACCGCGTACGGCATTCATGCGATCGCCAACGCGACGATGCTGCGGGCGCTGCGGAGCGTCTCGTCCGAGCGGGGACAGGACCCCTCGAAGTTCGCGCTGCTCGCGATCGGAGGCAATGGCCCCGTACATGCCGCCACGCTCGCGGATTCGGCCGGCATGAATCACATCGTGGTGCCGCCCGTCGCCGGCCTTTTCAGCGCGCTCGGGATGCTTTTCGCGGACGTCGAGCATCATCTTGCGAAAGGCTTTTATCGCAGGATCACTCCGGCCTCGGCGGAAGACATCAACGTGGCCGCGCTGGGCCTCGTCAACGGCGCGCGGAAACTCCTCGCGGAAGAAGGTTATCCGGCAGCGGGTCAGCAGCGGATCACCGTCAGTCTCGACCTGCAATATCGCTCGCAATCCGCGCCTTTGACGATCCCGCTGTCGCAGTATCCCGCAACGGAGGCGAGCGTCGCCGCGCTCTTCACGGCGTTCGAAGAAGAGCACCGCCGCACGTTCGGTTACGTCACGGGCGAGATACTTCAGTCGGTGGCGATCAAGGCGACGGCGCAAGGACTCTCGGCAACGCCGCGCACACCCAGGCGCATCACGCACGGGAACACGCGCGCGCTGCAAGGCGGGCGCGTGCGCCGTGCATACTTCGGCGCGGAAAGCGGCTGGCGCGATACGTGCGTCATCGGGCGCGGCGATCTCGACGCGAAGCCGCGTGCGGGTCCGCTGATCGTCGAGGAATACGACACCACCGTAATCGTGCGCCCGGGCTGGACCGCGCGGCTCGATGAATGGAACAACATCCACATGGAACGCACGTGAGCATCAACCCCGTCAAACGCGAGCTTCTGCACAACGCGCTCGTCACCATCACCGACAACGTGCTCGTCATGATCGTGCGTAGCGCACGCTCGTCGAACGTGAAGAACAGCATGGATTTCTCGGCCGCGATCCTGGACGCCGACGGCCAGCTCGTCGCGCAGGGGCTCGCGGTGCCGGTGCATCTCGGCGCGATGATGCCGGCGTTTCGCGGCTGCTTCGAGCCGTTCAAGGACAGGATCGAGGAAGGTGACGTGCTCGCGTGCAACGACCCGTATTCGGGCGGCAGCCACCTCAACGACATTTTCATGTTCAAGCCGGTATTCGCCGGCGGCCGCCGCATCGCGTGGATCGGCATCATCCTGCATCACACCGACCTGGGCGGCCGCGTGCCCGGCGGCAATGCGACCGACAGCAACGAGATATTCGAAGAGGGGCTTCGCATCCCGCCGAGCAAGATCGTCGAGGCGGGCCGTGTAAACGAGACGCTGATGCGTGTCATCGAGTTCAACACACGCGTGCCCGATCGCGTGCTCGGCGATGTGCAGGCGCAGATGGCGGCAATCCATCAGGCCGAGAAGGATCTCCTGAAGCTCATCGGCGGCTGGGACGTCGACGAGTTCTGCGCGTATCTCACCGATCTCATGGATTACGCCGAGCGCCTTGCGCGCGCCCAGATCGCGGCGCTGCCGGATGGCGTGACCGAGTTCACCGAATGGAATGACGACGACGGTATCGGCGGCGCACCGGTGCGCATCCACGCGCGGCTCACGAAAGAAGGCGACGAGCTCACGGTCGATTTCAGCGACACCGACCGGCGCCTCGGCGGGGCGGTCCACAGCAATTACGCCTTCACCGCGTCGTGCTCGTACGCGGCGATCCGCACGGTGCTCGACGTTGACATTCCGAGCAACGCAGGCGTGTACCGTTCGATCAAAGTGATCGCGCCGGAAGGCACGTTCGTCAATGCGCCGTTCCCGGCTGCGCTCGGCTCACGCGGGCAGAGCGGCCAGCGTATCCGCTCGGTGGTGCTCGGCGCGCTCGCGCAATTGCTGCCCGATCGGCTGACGGGCTGCCCGGGCGGCTCCGAGTTCGCGATTTCGGCGTCGGGCTATAACGAAGAGCAGCGGCGCTTTCTTCATCTCGAGTTTCACAACAACACGGGACAGGGCGGCGGGCCCGATCGCGACGGGCAGGACGGCGGCCCGTACTGCATCGGCAACCTCGCGAACGTGCCGGTGGAGTTGCTCGAAGCCGAGTGTCCGCTGCGTGTCGACGAATATGCGTTCATTCCCGATTCGGGCGGCCCCGGGAAGTATCGCGGGTCGCTGGGCGTGGTGCGCCAGTACCGCATGCTCGTCGACGATGTGCTCGTGCAGGTGCGCTCCGACCGGTTCAAGCATCAGCCCTGGGGCATCTTTGGAGGACGCGCCGGCTCGGGCGCCCGCGCCTTCATGAACCCGGGCAGCGACCGCGAAGAAGCGATGCCGTCGAAGTTCATGCGCCGGCTGGCGTGCGGCGACGTCTTTCGGGCGGAGATGGCGGCCGCGGGCGGCTACGGCGATCCGATGGAGCGCGACCTCGATGCGGTTGTGGAAGACGTGAAGCAGGGCAAGATCTCAGTAGAGCACGCGCGGAAGGAATACGGTGTCGTCTTCCGCTCCGGCGGGTCCGAAGTCGACGTGCAGGCGACACAGGCAGCCAGGAGACCCTCATGAGCGCTTCCTATCTGCGGCCGAATTTCGTCGAGATCGATCTCGCGGCGATACGCCGGTGCACTCAGTCGATCCGCAAAGCGATCGGTCCATCGGTGAAGTTTTTCGGCACGCTCAAGGCGAACGGCTATGGGTTCGGTCTCGTGCCGGTGGCGAAGACGGTGCTTGCGGCGGGCGCCGACGCGATTTCGCTGATCAGCCTCGCCGACGCGATCGCGCTGCGTGAGGCGGGCATCTCGTCGCCCATACTTCTTTACGCGGGCGTTCCGTACGACCGCGAGTCGGTTCGGGCGATCGAGCGCTATCGCATCATTCCGACGCTGCACGACGAGGCCTCGTTCGACGCCCTCCTCGCGACCGTGACAGACCAGCTCGACTGCGCGATCAAGATCGACGCCGGCAACGAGCGGATCGGCGTTGCGTCCGACAGCGCGGGGGATTACATCACGCGCGTCGCACGATCGGGCACGCTGCGCGTTGCGATCGTCAATACGCATCCTTCGATCACGGCCGGCGCGGACGCGGACGAGTGTCTCCAGTGGCAGTTCGAGCGATTCGACCGCGCATGCCGCGATGCCGAGGCAAAGGGTGTGCGCATTCCGCTGCGCGTGATGGCGAGCTCCAAGGTGTTGCGAATGACGAAGGCCATGAACCTCGACGGCGTCGATCCGGGGCAGGCCTTGTGCACGCCGCTCGAGGGCAGCGCCGCCGATGCTCAGCCGCTCGCGAAGCTTCGAACGTCGCTGCTCGAAGTAAAATCGGTCGATCGATCCGAATTCACCGGGCAGGCGCCATTCGGCGGACGCACGCCGAAACGGCTCGGCGTGGTGCCGATCGGATACAGCGACGGCATACACCGGCTCAACGCCGGCGCCGTGCTCGTCGGCGGCAAGCGCACCCCGCTTCTCGGCCCGCCCGCGATCGAGTACACGCGCATCGATTTGACCGACGTGCCGCAGTCGAAAGCCGGCGATGAAGTCGTCTTTATCGGCGCGCAAGGCGGCGATCGCATTACACCGGAAGAGGTGATCGCCCATACGAAGGCCGGTCGGCTGACCGACCTCGCGTGCGAGATCCGGCCGGGCATACAGCGCATTTACC
>CAZULX010000435.1:0-3289 GCA_964621335.1 uncultured Streptomycetaceae bacterium | reverse complement strand
AGACGTCAAGCCTTCGGATTACGATCTCGTCTCGCTCGCGATGCAGGAGCCGCAGTACCGCTCTCCCGGCGTGCGCGAGCTGCTCGATGCCGTGGCGAAAGCGAAAGTCCCGTGCATGTCGATCATGAACATGCCGCCGCTCCCGTATCTCGCGCGCATCCCCGGACTCGATCTCGCCGCGTGCCGCACCGCGTACACCGACCCGACGGTGTGGGACAGCTTCGATCCCAAGTACATGACGCTGTGCAGCCCCGACCCGCAGGCTTTCCGGCCGCCGGAAGAGAAAGTGAACGTGCTGCAGGTGCGGCTGCCGACCAACTTCAAGTCCGCGCGCTTCGATTCCGATGCCCACACACAGATCCTGCGCGACCTCCAAGCCGGCGTCGACGCCGCGCGCTTTGACGCGGGCGACGGCACCAGGATCGAGCTGCCGGTGAAGTTGAAGGTGCACGAGTCCGTATTCGTGCCGCTCGCCAAATGGGCGATGCTGCTCTCGGGCAATTACCGCTGCGTGCAGAAAGGCACGATCCGCTCGATCAAGGAAGCGGTGCACGCCGACCTCGATGCGACGCGCGCCGTCTACGAGTGGGTCGTCGAGCTGTGCGTGAAGCTCGGCGCGGACAGGAAAGACCTCGTGCCTTTCGAGAAGTACGCGAAAGCCGCCGAGTCGCTGCAAAGCGCATCCTCGGCCGCGCGCGCGCTCGCTGCCGGCGCGCAGAACATCGAGCGCGTCGACCGTCTGGTGCAGACGATCGCGCGCGGCAAAGGCATGAAGAACGAGGAAGTCGATCGCACCGTGGCGCTGGTCGACGAATGGCTCGAGGGCAACCGCCAGTAGTCCGACTCGAAAAACGTTACGGACGCCACTTACGGAGAGAGAAAAGATGGCACAGCGGATTCACGCGGCTGTACTGGCACTGTGTTTCTGCGCGCTCGGGCTCCCGGCCGCCGACGCGCAGACTTATCCCACGCGGCCGGTTCGGGTGATCGTGCCGCTCGCGGCGGGCGGCGGCATGGATACGGTGGCGCGCACCCTCGCGCTCGAGCTTGGCGAAGCGTTCGGGAGCACCGTGGTCGTCGACAATCGGCCCGGCGCCGGCAGCCTGGTCGGCCTCGAGATCCTGAGCAACTCCGCGCCCGACGGCTACACGCTGATGATGGTGAGCGCGACGACCGTCATCTATCCGATCCTGTACAAAGCGCGCTTCGACATGGTGCGCGATTTCACGGCGATCTCGCAGGTGACCGAGCAGGGCTACGTGCTCGTCCTGCACCCGTCCATACCGGCGAAGTCGGTGAAGGAGTTCGTGCAGTACGTGAAAGCGAACCCGGACAAGCTCAACTACAGCTCGTCCGGCATCGGCAGCCCGATCCACATGAGCACCGAGCTCTTCCAGTTCGTGACCGGCACCCGGATGACGCACATCCCGTTCAAGGGCATGGGCGCGGCTTATGCCGACCTCGTGGGCGGCCGCATCCAGCTTTCGTTCGCGACCATCATCTCTTCGCAGCCGCACGTGAAAGCGGGTCGCCTGCGCGCGCTCGCCGTCACGCCCGGCAAGCGCGTGCCGGCGATGCCCGACGTTCCGACGTTCGCCGAAGCGGGCGTTCCCGGCATGGTCGTCGTCAACTGGTACGGCCTCATCGGGCCGCGCGGCATGCCGGCCGCGATCGTCGAGCGCGTCAGCAAGGAAACCGCGAAAGCGGTGCAATCGTCGGACATGTCCAAGCGGCTGATCGCCGACGGCTCGGCGAGCGTGGGCAGCTCGCCGCAGGCGTTCGCCGCTCATGTCCGCGCCGAGCACGAGCAGTGGACCAAGGTGATCAAGCACGCCGGTATCCGCGGCAAGTAACCACCGCCTAATTCGCTTTACGTGCCGACTTCCGTGATCCGTCCTCGAAATACTCTTCGTCGAGCTCCAGCCTGCCGTCCTTGTAAGTCTTGCGGCGGGTGAGCTTGCCTCCCTCGTAGGTCGAC
Organism: uncultured Streptomycetaceae bacterium; assembly: GCA_964621335.1. Classification (GTDB taxonomy): domain Bacteria; phylum Pseudomonadota; class Gammaproteobacteria; order Burkholderiales; family SG8-41; genus JAQGMV01. The sequence continues at coordinate 1,311 of CAZULX010000435.1, read as the reverse complement.
TCGGATTCGAGCTGGCTGGACTCGGCATGGCGCTGCCGCACGCCGATGTAATTGCCGCGTCCGTCGGTCACGCTGCGCTCGCGCAGCCTGCCGTTGTCCCAGAACGCGTCGGTTTTCACGAGGACGTCGCGGCCTTCACGCTCCCAGCGCGTTTTGCTCTTGGGCTGGCCGTTCAGGTACCACAGCGCCTCCTCGGATTTGTAACCGTCGCTCCAGCGCGTCTCGCGCACCGGCTGTCCGCTTTTGGCGAGCTCGCGCTCGCTTTCGCGCATCTTGCCGACGACGACGGTCTCCATGCGCAGCGCGCCGTCCGGGAAGTGCACGCGCACGATCCTGCGCCCGCCGTGCGCTTCCTCCTCGCTGCGCGCATAGGTGGAGCCGTTCGCGGGATTCACGTGCTCGCCGTTCATCTCGCAGTCGTAGACCGCTGCGCCTGCCGTCCCGCTCGCAACGAGATCCAGGACCGCCAGCGAGAGCCGCCCGCGCCGGGCCGTGCTTTTGAGCTCTTGCGTTCGCATTCGGTGATGATACTACCGATAGAATGTAGGCCTCACCCTACGAGGAGCACCCGATGAGCGTACTCGAGATCGAACGGCGCGACGCGATCATGGTTCTGCGGATGAACCGGCCCGAGCGCATGAACGCGCTCAGCACCGACCTGCGGGCGGCGCTCGCCGACGCATGGTGCGAGTTCCGCGACAGCGCGACGCTCGAAGTCGCGATTTTCACCGGCACCGGGCGCGCCTTCTGCGCGGGCGAAGACATGAAAGAGTCGGTCACGCGCGGCACGCCGGGCAGCGCGAGCGCGCCCGGTGCGCGCAAGGACAACCCGTACGATCTGCGCACGATCGAAAAGCCCGTGATCGTCGCGGTCAACGGATTCGCCATGGGCGGCGGCTTCATGCTGGTCGAGCGCGCCGACCTGCGGGTCGCGGTGCGCGGCGCGGTCTTCGAATCGTCGGAGGCGAAGCGCTGGCTCCTCGGCGGCTACGACCACGGCGTCAAAGGCGGTCTCTCCCACACCGTCGCGACCGAGCTCGCCTTCGCATTCCGCTTCACCGCCGAGCGGCTCTACGACGTGGGATTCATCAACCGGCTCGTCGAGGCCGACGCCCTCATGCCCACCGCGCTCGAGATGGCGGAGCACCTGATGACGCTGCCCCCCGCGTCCCGCATCAACACGCTCATGATGATGCGCGCCATGCGCGCCAGGGTGTCCGACGAGCTCGAGGCGCTCGCCGCGCGGCTGAAGGACCACGGCGCGAAAGACGACCTTATGGAATCACGCAAGGCTTTCGCGGAAAAACGGCC
>CAZULX010000434.1:0-3820 GCA_964621335.1 uncultured Streptomycetaceae bacterium | reverse complement strand
GATGTTCTACTGCTTCGGGATGCCCGCGCTCGTTGCCACTTTCGACCACTTGTCGGTCTCGGCGCGGAGAAAAGCGCCGTACTCCGCCGGACCGAGGGCGCCGACTTCGTGGCCCTGACCCGTGAAAAACTTGCGCGCTTCGGGCGTGCCGGCGGGAGCGAGCACGCCGTTCCAATTGCAGCTTTCGAAGCCCTGCAATCCCTGTTCGGCGAAAGTCCGTATCTGCGGCATGAGCGGCGTGCGCTCGCGCGAGGTGACGCCGACCGGCCTGAGCTTCCCCTGGTTGACGAGCCCGGCGGAGGTCGCGAACTGGATCTGCGCGAGCTCGATGTTGCCCGCGATGAGATCGACCGCGAACTGCGCGGCGCCCTTATAAGGCACATGCGTGAGCTTGACCCCGGCGCGGCTCGCGAAAAGCTCGATCGCGAGATGGCCTACGGTGCCGACTCCGGGCGTGCCGTAATTGATGCTGCCGGGCTGCGCCCTGGCGAGCGCCACGAAATCCTTGAGCCCCTGCACCGGCAGGCTGGGATGCGCGCAGAGGCAGCTCGCGCTCCTCGCGATCAGCATGATGGGCGCCAGATCGCGCTGCGGGTCGTACGCGAGCTTCGCGCGCACGATGGGCGCGATCGTCACGGGACCGGGGTTGCCGGCGAGCAGGGTGTAGCCGTCGGCAGCGCTTTTCGCGACGAGCTCGGTGCCGGTCATTCCGCCCGCGCCGGCACGGTTCTCGACGATGACCGACTGGCCGAAAGCGGCGTTGAGCTGCTGCGCCACCCATCGCGCCTGGGTATCCGTCGGCCCGCCCGGAGGGAAGGGAACGATGATGCGTACCGTCTTGACGGGATACGGGGCGCTTTGCGGCGAGGCTGGTGAGCTGCACACGGCGAGCACTGCGAAGAGCTGCGCAGGCAGGTGGAATCTCATCAGTTCATCCTCCGGGTGGTTGCGCGTTTATCAACGCGTCTTGTCGACGACGATTCTAGCGGAACGCTCGAGCTGCTCACAGACGCTCGCCCCGGCGTTGGGGTTCTCGTAAAGAGCGGCGAGACACCATCTGGTAAACTCGTTCGCCCCCGCTTCAAACCAATCCATCACGAGGAAAGACATGCCTGCCGCACCGAAGAAAACGAGGCCCAAGTACCGCGACATACTGTTCGAAGTGAAAGACCAGGTGGCGTGGATCACGATCAACCGTCCGCGCATCCTCAACGCTTTTCGGGAGCAGAGCCTCGACGAGATGATCGACGCGCTCAAGTCGACGCGCGAGAATCCCTCGATCGTGTGCGCGGTCATCACGGGCGCGGGAGACAAGGCGTTTTCCGCCGGCGGCGATTTCTACGCCATGAAGCGCCTCAACTTCGCGAACGCGTACATGTGGAACGACCGCATGCTGGGTCTCGCCATGACGATACGCGGCCTCCCGATTCCGGTGATCGCGATGGTGAACGGCTGGTGCATGGGCGGGGGTCACGAGCTCGCGCTGTGGTGCGACGTCGTGATCGCCTCGGAGAACGCGGTCCTCGGCCAGACGGGCGCCAAAGTCGGGGCCTGCCCGACCGTCGGCGCGACGCAGTATCTCCCGCGCATCATCGGCGAGCGCCTCGCGCGCGAGATGATCTTCTGCGCGCGGCGCTTCGGCGCGAAAGAGGCGGTGGAAGTCGGCCTCATCAACAAATGCGTGCCGCAGAAAGACCTGCTCAGGGAAACGCTCAAGTGGTGCGAGACCATGAAGGGCCACAGCGCGCTCACGATCCGCATGACCAAGCGCTCGCTCAACTTCGAATCGGACAACCTTTATTCTTCGTGGCAGCACGGGATGGAGCTGCTCGCCCACGTGTGGGGCTCGGATGAAGCGAAGGAAGGCATGAATGCTTTCCTCGCAGGCCGCTCGCCGGATTTCCAGAAATTCCGCATGCGGGACAAGAAGGAGCTCGAGCGCTACCTCGAAGGCTGCGAGCGCGACGAGAACGCGCCGCCCGTGATGCGCGGTAACGGAAAGTCCGCACCGAAGAAGAAATCGCAAGGTAAAGCGAAAAGCCGATGAAGCACCTGCAAGGGGCCCTCGAAGGGCTGCGCGTGCTCGATCTGACGCGCATCCTCGCCGGGCCGCTGTGCACCATGATGCTGGGCGACATGGGCGCCGACGTGATCAAGGTCGAGCCGCCGGGCACGGGCGACGACACGCGCACGTGGGGCCCGCCTTTCGCGGGCACCGAATCGGCGTACTTTCTCGGCGTGAACCGCAACAAGCGCTCGATCACGCTCAACATGGCGGGCAGGTCCGGTCAGGAAATCCTGGCGAAGCTGATCGCGCAATGCGACGTGCTGGTCGAGAACTTCAAGGCGGGCACGCTGGAGAAGTGGGGTTTCGGCAACGACTGGCTGGAAGAGCACGCGCCGCGCGTCATCCGCTGCTCGATCACCGGATACGGATCCACCGGTCCCAAGGCGGGGCTTCCCGGCTACGACTTCATACTCCAGGCGGAATCGGGGTTGATGAGCATCTGCGGCGATGCGGAAGGCGAGCCGATGAAATACGGCGTGGCGATCGTCGATATCTGCACCGGCATGCTCGCTTCCAATTCGATACTCGCGGCGCTGCAGGCGCGCGAGCGGACCGGCAAAGGCCAGCACGTCGAGGTGTCGCTTTTCGACTCGAGCCTCGCGATGCTGGCGAACGTCGCTTCCAACCACCTCGTTTCGGGCCGGGACGCGCGCCGCTTCGGGAACGGGCACCCCAACATCGTTCCTTATACGGCGTATCGCGCCGCCGACGGGATGATCGCCGTCGCGGTCGGCAACGACGGCCAGTTCGCCAAGTTCGCGGCGGTGCTCGGAAAGCCCGAATGGGCGACCGACCCGCGCTACGCGCGCAATCCCGAGCGCGTCGCGAACCGCCACGCCCTCGATCCCGCCATTGCCGCCATCCTCGGCGCCGCGGTCGCGGAAGACTGGATAGCGAAGCTTTCCGCCGCGGGCATCCCCTGCGGGCGCATCAACTCGGTCGCGCAGGCGCTCGATGATCCGCACACCGTCGCGCGTGAAATGGTGTGCACCGTGCAGCACCTCACCGCCGGCGAAGTCAAAATGGTCGGCATTCCTTTCCGCTTCAGCGACACCCCGGCTTCGGTGCGCCGCGCCCCGCCGACACTCGGGCAGCACACCGAGCAGGTGCTGCGCGAGATGCTGGAGCTCTCCGATGCCCGCATCAACGAGCTCCGGGCAGAGAAAGTCATTTGAGGCCTCCTCATGATCACCGGCCTGAGTCACGTCTCCATCGTCGTTCCTAACCTCGAAGCCGCTGCCGAGCGCCTGAAGCAGGTCTATGGTCTCGCCGCAGGCGCGCCGCAGGTGAATGCCGAGCAGGGTGTGCGGCTCGCCTATGTGGAGCTCGCGAATGCGCGCATCGAGCTGATGGAGCCCTCGCGCGCCGGTTCGCCGATCGCGAAGTTCCTCGAGCGCAACCCGCGCGGCGGCATCCATCACTTCTGCCTCGCGGTCGACAGCGTCGATGCCACCGTCCGGGAGATCGCTCTCGGTGGCGTGCAGGTGCTCGGCGAAGGCAAGGCGCAGGTGAACGTGCACGGTGGGCGCATCGCTTTCGTCCACCCCAAGGATTTTCTCGGCGCGCTGGTCGAGCTCGAAGAAGGGCACGAGTAGCGCGTCTTACAGGTTTTACACCGGAGGCGACAAAGCGTCGTACCTGCTGCTGCCCATCATTCCAGCGAAAATGAAATGACCGAACACTTATGCATCAAAGCGCCCGACCTCGAAGCGTTCATCGCGCGCGCGTTCGAAGCCGTCGACGTCCCGCCCG
>CAZULX010000433.1:0-3116 GCA_964621335.1 uncultured Streptomycetaceae bacterium | reverse complement strand
AACCTCGGTCCGCTGATCTCGACCGACATGACGCGCTGCATCCATTGCACGCGCTGCGTGCGTTTCGGCCAGGAGATCGCCGGCGTGATGGAGCTCGGGATGATAGGCCGCGGCGAGCACGCGGAGATCATCACGTTCGTCGGCAAGACGGTGGACTCCGAGCTTTCGGGCAACGTCATCGACCTGTGTCCGGTCGGCGCGCTCACTTCGAAACCCTTCCGCTACAGCGCCCGCACGTGGGAGCTCACGCGGCGCCCTTCGGTGAGCCCTCACGACGGTCTCGGCTCCAATCTCATCGTGCAGGTGAAGCAGAACCGCGTCATGCGCGTGCTGCCTCGCGAGAACGAAGCGATCAACGAGTGCTGGCTGTCCGACAAGGACCGCTTCTCGTACGAAGGACTCAATTCCGAGCAGCGCCTGGTGCGCCCGATGGTGAAGCGCGGCGGCGTCTGGCAAACCGTGGAATGGCAGACCGCGCTCGACGTCGTTGCGGCCAAGCTCGGGAAGATACGCGACGATCACGGGGCCGATGCGATCGGCGCGCTCGCCTCCCCGCACCAGACTCTGGAGGAGCTTTATCTCCTGCAGAAAGTGGTCCGCGGCCTCGGCTCGGGCAACGTCGATTTCAGGCTGCGCCAGTCGGACTTCAGCGCCGACGGCAAGATGAGCGGCGTGCCGTGGCTCGGCATGAAAATCGGCGAGATCAACGATCTCGACCGCGCGCTCGTCATCGGCAGCGTACTGCGCAGCGAGCACCCGCTGATCGCGCATCGCCTGCGGCAGGCGACGAAACGGGGGCTGCAGCTTTCCGTCCTGAACCCGGTCGACGACGATCTCCTGATGCCGATTGCGCACAAGGCGATCGTCGCGCCGGCCGCGATGGTGGACACTCTCGCGCAGGTCGTCAAAGCGGCGGCGGGCGCCAGGAATGCGAGCCTGCCCGAGTCGGTGCGCGGTGCAGTGGAGGGCGTCGCAGTCACCGAAGGCGCCGATCGCGTCGCACGCGGTTTCGCCTCGGGTCAGAAGTGCGCGGTGCTCCTCGGCAATCTCGCGCAGCACCACCCGCAGGCCGCGACGCTGCACGCGCTCGCGCAGGCACTCGGTGAAGTCACCGGCGCGCGCGTCGGTTTCCTGGGTGAGGCGGCGAACAGCGTCGGCGGCCACATCGCAGGCGCGGTGCCGTTCGCAATGCCTTCGGGCAAGAATGCCGCGCGCATGGTGAGCGAGCCGCTGAAAGCCTACGTGCTGCTCGGCGTCGAAGCCGATCTCGACACGCACGATCCCGCACGGACGATCGCGGCGCTGAGAGCGGCCGATTTCGTGGTCGCGATGAGCGCATTCGAGCACGGCCCCGCGCTCGAGTACGCCCACGTGATGCTGCCGATCGGACCGTTCACCGAGACCGCGGGCACTTTCATCAATACCGAAGGTCGCGCGCAGAGCTTCACCGGCTGCGTGCAGCCGCTGGGCGAGGCGCGTCCGGCGTGGAAGGTGCTGCGCGTGCTCGGCAATCTGCTGGGGCTTGCCGGTTTCGACTATGACAGCGCCGTCGAAGTGAAACGCGCAGCGCTCGGTGCCTCGAGCGAAGTCGAAGGCAGGCTCGACAACCGGGTGACTGGCGTGCCCGCGGGCGCGCTCGCGCCGGCAGCCGAAGGCCTGCAGCGCATCGGGGAAGTGCCGATGTATTCCGCGGACCCGCTCGTGCGCCGCTCCTTGCCGCTGCAGAAGACCTGCCACGGGGAGCCGTCGCTCGCGTGGGTGAGCCCGGCGCTCTATGAGCGCCTGGGCCTCTCCCCGGGCGATTTCCTGCGCGTGCGCCAAGGCGGCGGCGAAGCAGTGGTCCCGGTCGCGGTCGACCAGCGCCTGCCCGACGGCTGCATACGGCTCGCCGCGGCGCGCCCTGAGACCGCTCACCTCGGCGCGATGCTCGGCGCGGTCGACGCCGAGCGCGTCGCAGGCCAGAAACAGGCCGCGGGCTAGACATGGAGCTCCTCGGAACCCTCGAGCGCTTCTTCGGCTGGTCGTGGCCCGCCGTATGGACCGTGACGAAAATCCTCGCCATCGTCCTGCCGCTCATGCTCGCGGTCGCCTATCTCACGCTGTGGGAGCGCAAGGTCATCGGCTGGATGCAGGTGCGCCTGGGTCCCAACCGCGTCACCTTTTTCGGCATCCGCTGGCTCGGCGGCATTGCACAGCCGATCGCCGACGGCCTGAAGCTGCTGCTGAAGGAAATCATCGTCCCTACCGGCGCGAACAAGTTCCTGTTCGTGCTCGCCCCGGTGCTAGCGATCATGCCGGCACTCGCCGCGTGGGCAGTGGTTCCGTTCTCGCCCGAGCTCGTGCTCTCCGACATCGACGCGTCGCTCCTCTACATCCTCGCCATCACGTCGATGGGGGTCTACGGCGTCATCATCGCGGGCTGGGCGTCGAACTCGAAGTATGCTTTCCTCGGCGCGATGCGCTCGGCCGCGCAGATCGTCTCCTACGAGATCCCGGCGGTGATGTCGCTGATCGTGGTGGTGATGATCGCCGGCTCGCTGTCGCTGCAGGAGATCGTCGCCGGGCAGCAGGGCGGCCTGCACAACTGGTTCCTGTGGAAGTTCTTCCCGCTCAACATCATTGCCTTCCTGGTCTTCTTCACCGCGACGCTGGCCGAGTGCAACCGCACGCCGTTCGACATCCCCGAGGCCGAGAGCGAGCTGGTCGGCGGCTTCCACACCGAGTACAGCGGCTTCTTCTTCGCGATGTTCTTCATGGCCGAGTACACCGAGATGTTCATCTTCTCGGCGGTGGCGTCGGTCGTCTTCCTCGGGGGCTGGTGGGCGCCGCACCCGATGCTGCAGCAGATCGGCCCCATCGGCCTCGGCCCCCTGTGGCTCATCGCCAAGGCCTGGGGCCTCGTGTTCGTGATGATGTGGCTGCGGTGGACGCTGCCGCGCCTGCGCGTCGACCAGCTCATGCACGTGGCGTGGAAGGTGCTCCTGCCCATCGCCATGACCCTCGTGGTCGTGGTCGGCGGCCTGCTGGTCTGGGAGCCGACGAAAAACGGCTTCCCCTGGGACCGCTACGCGGGCTGGATCACCGCCCCCCTGCTGCTCCTGTACCTCGTCTTCACC
>CAZULX010000432.1:0-2835 GCA_964621335.1 uncultured Streptomycetaceae bacterium | reverse complement strand
ACGAGGAGCGGCGTGCCCGCGATACCTGCCGTGTAAATCGCGCCCATGCCGTTGCCGAGACCGGGCGCGACGTGGAGGTTGACGACGCCAAGCGCGCGCCGCGCCCGCGCATAGCCGTCGGCCATCGGAACGGCAGCGACTTCGGAGAGCGCGACGATGTAACGGATCTTCTGCTGGCGCTCGCACGCGCGCACGAGCGGAATCTCGGTCGTGCCGGGATTGCCGAAGATCGTGTCTACGCCGTTCTTCTCCAGCGTGGCTAATAGATACTCAACGACTTTCAAATCGATACCCCCCGTCACAGTAACAGAGGGAAACCCATGGTTTCCCTCCGTTACCTCCCATCCTTAACGCCACAGCCGATACACAATGTAACGGTGCGCGGGGCCTGATCAGCCACGAGCATGGCGGCGCACCGCTTCGGCCAGCTCGCGCACGCTCGTCCACTCCTCGCACCGCCCGACCATGTCTTCGATGCGGGCTACGCCTTCGGGCGCGAGAACCTGTGCTGACAGCTCGCGGAATTTTTCGCGCAGCTCGGATTCGGCGAAAGGATCGTTGAAGTCACCCCTGTGACTCTCGCATGCGTGCGTGCCGGTACGACCATCCTTCAAGGTCACGGTGACACGCGCGGGCCTCAGGCGCGGTGCGACCGCGCTCATCGCCGGGTCTTCCGTCACGTGCACGCGGGAGCGCAGCGCAGCGACGACGGGATCGCGTAAAGCAGCGTCGTCGATCGCGCCGTGTCCCGCTTCGCCTTTCACCACCATCACGGCGGCGGCGTGGGGCAGCGAATACTTCGACGCGAAGTAATTCGGCGGGTCCGGGTTGCGCATGACGGAGGCGAATCGATAGGTCGCGATGTCGATGCGCTCGATGTCTTGGGGCCGTGGGCGCAGCTCCGCCAGCACCGCTTGCAGCGAGTCGAGCGCGGGATGGATGGGATTGCAGCACGCGTACAGACGGAAATAATTGCGCGTGATATCCCAACGCGTGCCGAGCTCGTCGTTCAGCTTTTGGGGCCTGAACGCTTCGCCGACCAGCTTGCCCAGCGCTTCCTCGATCGCGTCGTCCTGCGCATCGAACCCCGCGAGCGCGAGCTCGGGTGCGAGCGCGCCGACGTATCCGCTCATGCCGCCCGCGACGTTGAGCGCAGTCGCGCCGGCCACCGCATTCGTGTAACTCGGAGTCAGCAGGAGCGTGGTCGAGATGCGCATCGCGCGGCTGACGTCGGCCGCGCTCATGTTGCGAACGCGCGCGCCTCCCGCCGCGGCGCCGAGCAGCGACGCCTGCCCGTTCTGGTGCGCGAGAGGACGTGCGGTGAACGCCGCGCACAGACGCCCTGCGACCTCGTAACCCAGAACCAGTGCCGTGATCGCGTCGCGGCCCGTCGCCGATGCAGCCTCACCGATCGCGAGCACGCCTGGCAGCACCTGCACTGCCGCCTGGCCGGAGACGAGCCGCAGGCCTTCGCACAACTCGATGGAGCGGCCGGCGATGCCGTTCAGGAGCGCGGCGGTGCGTGGGTCGTGCGTAGGACAGCCGCGCGCATACACGCTCGCGCCGGAGCCGGCGGAAGGCGCGAGGCGCTCGCGCAACTGCTCGACTTCGGGTCTGACCGATCCGGCGAGGATGACCCCGAGGGTATCGAGAAATACGAGCTTCGCGTGCTTCTGCACGGGCTCGGGAACGTCTTCCCACTGCGTCTTCGCAACGAACGCCGCCAACTTTTCGATCTGCTGTCCCATCGGTGTTCCTATTCGAGATTGATTCCGGCTTTCCGGATGATGCCGGTCCACTTGGCGATTTCGGCGCGAACGAAAGTCTCGAACTCGGCCGGCGGGTTGCCGACGGGCGTCGCGCCCTGCTCGAGGGCCCTGTCGCGTATCGCTGGAGTCGCCATCGCTTTTGCGACCTCGCCGCTCAGGCGCTGGACGATAGCGGGCGGCGTTCCGGCCGGCGCCATCAGGCCGAACCAGCCCACCGCTTCGTAGTCGTATCCGGCTTCGATGGCGGTCGACACGTCCGGCAGCGCCGGTGCGCGCTCGCGCGTCGAGACCGCAAGCGCGCGCAATCGTTTTCCCTGGATGAGGCCGAGCACGGTTTCGAGCGTGTTGAACGCGGTCGTGGCCTCGCCGCTCATGACCGCGGTCGCCGTGGCGGCGCCGCCCTTGTACGGCACGTGCGTGAGCTCCGTCTTCGTGACGACGCCGAAAAGCGCGCCGGCCAGATGCATAGCGCTCCCCGGTCCGGCAGACGCGTAGCGCACGTCTCCGGGATGCGTCCGCGCGAGCTTCACGAAATCCTGCAGGCCCTTCACCGGCAGGGACGGCAGCACCACGATGACGTGCGGGACACGTACCACCTGCGAGACGCGCGTGAAGTCCCTGATCGAGTCGTAGCGCAGCTTGGGGTACAGCCCGGGGCTGAACGAGAACGACGCCGATGTCATGAGGAAGGTATAGCCGTCGGCGGGGGCTTTCGCGACGTGCTCGGTCCCCAAAGTCGATCCCGCACCCGGACGATTTTCCACGATGAGCTGCTGTCCCATCGTTTCGGAGAGCCGCTGCGCGAGTATGCGCGCGAAAATATCGGTGCCGCCGCCAGGACCGAATGGCGTGACGATGCGCACGGTTTTTGCGGGCCACTTTTGCGCGATGGAGTCGGCAGCGAACGCAGGGCACGCTGCGGCCATGGCGACGGCGATCGTCCATGTGGAAAGACGGTTACGGAAGCGGAGCGGCATGGGCATGGGGTCTCATCCTTCGGAATCGTTGTCGGGAAGGCACATCTGAATGCATGCCGCACCAAAGCTAACAGAGGTCTTGCCTCGCG
>CAZULX010000431.1:0-3358 GCA_964621335.1 uncultured Streptomycetaceae bacterium | reverse complement strand
GTCAGCGCCACTGCCGGCACCACGGTCGACCCCATTCAGCGATTCCAGCCCGTCACATCGCGCCCGGCCCGCGCGTCGCTCACTTCTTCTTGGTGGCGGTGATGGCTTCGTAGAAACCCCGGTACTCCTCCGCGCGCTGCGCGAGAAACTTGGTGAAATCGGCGCTGCCCAGGAAAATGTCCTGGTAGACGTTGCGCTTCATGAGGTCCTGCCACGCGGCTGACTTGTGGACCTTTTCGAGCGCGGCCTCCATCGTCACGACCGCTTCCTTCGGCACGCCGGCGGTGAACGTGAAGCCGCGTATCGTGCCGGCGGTGATCGGGTAGCCCAGCTCCTGCAGCGTGGGCACGTCCGGCGCCTGCGGCAGGCGCTTGTCGGAAGAGATCGCGAGCACGCGCAGCTTCTTGCCTTCGACGAAAGAGAGGCCCTCGCTCAAGTTCTCGGTGGTGAACGAAGTGTGCCCGCCGGCGGTCGCGGTGACCGCGTCGCCGCCGCCCTTGAAGGTGACAAACCTGAATTTCGCGCCGGGCACCGCTTTCTCGATGAGGTACACCACCATGCGCCCGGTGCCCGTCACGGACGTCGTCGCGGCGACCAGCGTGTCGGGCGCTTTGCGGGCGGCCTCGACCAGCTCCTTGAAGGTTTTGAACGGCGAATCTGCCGGTACCATGACCGTCTGCGGGTCGATCGTCATCAGCGCGATGGGCGTGTAGTTCTCCAGCCCGATGTTCACTTCGGGACGATACGCCATCGCGAGCAGCGTGCCGGTCACGGAGAGCATGAAATACGGATCGCCGCGCTTCCCCTTGAAGTAGTTGTAAGCGAGCGCCCCGGCGCCGCCGACGCGGTTATTCACGAGCAGCGGCTGCGGCAGGAACTTCTCGCGCCGCATGGTCTCGGTCACCGCGCGTGAAACGATATCGCCGCCGCTGCCGGCTGACGTGTGCACGATGACTTCGATGGACCGCGTAGGATACGACTGCGCGATTACCGGCAACGAAGCGAGCGCAGGCAGCGCGCCGACGACGCACCAAACGATTTTGCGTGCAAGACTTCTCGTGCTCATTTCTTCCCCTTCTCCAATTAGGAAAACGCGCATCCGGACGATGCCTCGTTCTCGATGACCGCGCCTTTCGGCGTGTTAAGCTTTCCGTTCGACTTTCCCGATCATAAGCCATGAATCCCGTTTCGCGCACGCTCGCGCGCTTCCTCGTGAATTCGCGTTACGAGGACATCCCGCAGCCGATACGTCACGAAGCGTCGCGCGCGATACTCAACTGGCTCGGCTGCGCGATCGGCAGCTCGCATCACGAAACGGTCGAATGCATGCTCGCCGCGCTGAAGGCCTTTTCGGGTCCGCCGCAGGCGACGGTGGTGGGCCGCAGCGACCGTCTGGACATCCTGCATGCGACGCTCGTCAACGGCGTCAGCTCGCACGTGCTCGATTTCGACGATACGCATCGCAGGGCGATCCATCCGAGCGCCCCGGTGCTCCCCGCCCTGCTCGCATACGCGGAGTACCGGCCGGTCACCGGCGCCGAGCTCGTGCACGCGTTCGTGCTCGGCGTGGAAGCCGAAGAGCGCATCGGGCTTTCGGTCTTCCCGGAGCATTACGACATCGGCTGGCACATCACCGGCACCGCGGGCGTGTTCGGCGCGGCCGCGGCGATCGGCAAGCTTCTGAAGCTCGACGAGCAGCAGATGTGCTGGGCGCTCGGCATAGCCGCGACGCAGTCCTCGGGTTTGCGCGAGATGTTCGGCAGCATGTGCAAGAGCTTTCATCCGGGACACGCCGCGCAGAGCGGGCTCACCGCGGCGCTCCTCGCATCCAAAGGCTTCACGAGCTCCGAGCGCACGATCGAAGCCCCGCGCGGCTGGGCCAACGTGCTCTCGACGAAGTTCGATCCGGGCGTGATCACCGAAGGGCTGGGCGAGAGCTACGAGCTCGCCTACAACATGTACAAGCCTTACGCGTGCGGGCTCGTCGTGCACGCGGCGATCGACGGCTGCATACAGCTTGCGACCGACCACGGCCTCACGAGGGAGGAAATCGAGCGCATCGATCTCACCGTCAATCCGATCGTGCTCGAGCTCACCGCCAAGCGCGAGCCGCAGAACGGTCTCGAAGGCAAGTTCAGCGTCTTTCACGCAGCGGCGGTGGCCGTCATCGAGCGCATGGCGGGCGAGCCGCAGTTCAGCGACGATGTCGTGCGCTCGCCCAAAGTGGTCGCACTGCGCAGGCGCGTCGAAGCCCGCGGCGATCCGACGATACACAAGCTCGAAGCGCGCGTGCGCATCACGCTCCGCAACGGCAAAGTCCTCGAGAAACACGTCGAGCGCGCGCTGGGCTCGTTCGAGCGCCCGCTCACCGATGCCGACCTCGAAGCCAAGTTTCGCAGCCTCGTCACGGGTGTCCTCCCTGATGCGCAGGCCGACAAGCTGATCGAGCTTTGCTGGAAAGCGGGCGAGCTCGACGACGCCGGCGCGATCGCGCGCGGGGCCGCGCAGGCCTGAAGCGGTGGCTTTCGATGTCGTAGTGGTCGGCGCCGGCGCGGCCGGGATGATGTGCGCAGCCGTCGCAGCGGTACGCGGCCGCCGCGTGCTGCTGGTCGAGCACTCGGAAAAGCTCGGCGAGAAAATCCGCATCTCCGGCGGCGGGCGCTGCAATTTCACCAACGTCCACACGCGGCCCGAAGCCTTTCTCTCGCGCAATCCCGATTTCTGCCGCTCGGCGCTCGCGCGTTACACCCCGCGCGACTTCATCGCGCTCGTCGAGCGCCACCACATCCGCTATCACGAGAAGACGCTGGGCCAGCTTTTTTGCGACGGCAGCTCGAAAGAGATCATCGACATGCTGGTGAGCGAGTGCGCCTCCGGCGGCGTGCAGTGGGCGAGGCCGGCTTCCGTGCAGCGCATCGCCCGGCTCGAGGACGATCGCGAGGGCGCGCGCTTCGCGGTGGCGACTTCGCAAGGCGCTTTCCGCTCGCGCGCGGTGGTCATCGCGAGCGGCGGGCTTTCGATTCCGAAAACCGGCGCGACGCCTTTCGGTTACCGGATCGCCGAGCAGTTCGGCGTGCCGGTCGTCGCGCCCAGGCCTGCGCTCGTCCCTCTCGCCGCGCCGCCGGAGTGGCTGGCGCGCTTCGGCGCGCTTTCAGGCACCTCTTTCGAGGCGGTCGCATCGGTCGCCGAAGCGCCGGCGGGCGCCGTGTTTCCGTCCTTTCGCGAAGCGGCGCTCGTCACCCATCGCGGTTTGTCGGGCCCCGCGATACTGCAGATCTCGTCCTACTGGCAGCTCGCGGGCCCGCGCAGCGCGATTTCTCTCGATCTCCTGCCCGGCATGAGCGCGACCGAGGCTCGC
>CAZULX010000430.1:0-9079 GCA_964621335.1 uncultured Streptomycetaceae bacterium | reverse complement strand
TTTACGCAGCAAGTTTTGCCTGATCGCACCACGAGTAGATGGTGTCGTTCATGGCGCTGAAGCGCCGACACATGAACGAATCGCCATCGATAGCGGCCGGGCTGAGCATGGCGAGCCCGGGACGTAGGATACGGTTGTAGACGCGGCTGTAGAACATAGCGGTTCTGAGGCCTTCTTCGGTGATGCGGTAGCGGTGAGTGTTGGGCAGACGTTCGATGAAGCCGTGCATTCGCAGCCGTCGCAGATCGTAAGTCATCTTGCCCGCACGCCATTGGCTGGGATCAACCCCCAGAAGGGGCGCGAGGTGCTCGCGCAAGTCACGGTTGGAGAAGCCGCGGGGCAAGAGGACGAACAATAACAACGCCTGCATGAGCGCCTGCACGCGCGCGTCGGCGAAACGTAAGCCCGGCGCGCGCTGCCCATTGATCTCCACCGCTCGCTGGTGGCGCTGGAGATCGGCTTCGCCCAAGGCACAGTCGTGGCTGATCGTTTGGACCTCAAGGAGGCGTCGGTTGGCCGAGAAGCCGACCTGGCGCAGCGCCGCCAGGTTATGCAGCCGCCGGCCGAGGGCGAAGTCGCGGGTATCGTTGATGGTGGTCTCGGTGCGCAGCGCTTGCCCATGCTTGTGATATTGCTTGATGCGAGTGTGCTTGTAGTCCACATGGAGCGAGGGCGTGACCCCGTCGGTGATGACGCGGGTGCGAAAGCGCCCGGGGGTGCGCTTGCTCACGCGCCGATCGAAGATCAGTTGCACCTGACCGGGGCGGCCGATATCCAGATTCTCGCGGATCACGTCTTCGAAGAACACACGACCGGTGACGGGTTTATCGAGCACCTGTGTGAGGCAGAACTCCGACTGCAGGATCGACAGGCAGTAGCGGCAGCCGGCCGCTCGATCCTGCTTGGAGAACGGATGCGGCAGGCGCGAGAGCCACTTGCGCAGCAGTCGATCGATCTTGGCGGCGTCCAAGCCCTCGCAGATGCGCTGCAGCGTCTGGGGCTTGTCGCAGGCGCGCACTCCATTGTCGAGCGCTTCAAAGCCGATGCGGCGCTTGCGCAGCTGGCACTTGGCGTATTCATTGCCGTTCAGGCACAGCTTGGCGTTATACGGGAAATAGGTACAGAACTTAATGAAGAAGGGGGCCGAAGTCCTCGTCCACGCAGTAAAAGTAGACGTGACTGACCATCGCCGTGGATTCCACCACCCAGGGATAGGTGGCCCCGGTCTGGACATTGCGCCGGCGCTCGGTGCGCATCACGCGCGCCTTCTCCTGCGCTCTTCCGATGTAGAGCACGCCTTCGCTCTTGCGCATGCGCGCCAGGTATTTCTGCGTCACCTCGTCCTTGCGCTGCCACTTCGCGAAATGCACGACATCGACCTTCTGCTGCTTGGCAAAACGCTCGACCGCTTGCACGAACGCATCGGTCATCGGCGCCAGCGCTGTGGTCGAGGCAAAGCGCTGCCCCTTATGCGCATGCAGATAGCCCACCACCCCGCCCACGCTCTGCAACTGCGGCACATAGGCGTTCAGATACATCCGGTCGATCGATTCGGTTTCCAGCACCACATGCTCGCGCAGGACTTCACAGGCGGTTTGTGATAGGTTCATCGTTGGCTCCGGCCGACCACGGATCTACGGATCCTACTGACCCTTCGAGGTCCGACCTTTCGAGGTCACATGACCAGGGGCTCGTCCCCTGCCGGCTCCGGCCGGAGCCGCCCAGGCCTCAGGCGACATGCAAAACGTCGGATGCCAAACCATACACCTCGTCGGTCTGAGGCGCAGCCTCGCTAGGCTTTAGGTAGCGTCAACAGGCCACGCGGGCAGGCGTTACCACGGGCATGCCGTCACGTCCGTGGATCGACGCCTCTCATTTCGAAGCACGCGCCCGATTGCGTTTTATCGCAGCGCTGGTGCTGTCGGCCCTGGTTCACGCGCTGATCGCATCCGGCCTGTCATCCGGCTCAGCGGCACGCGGCGGGCGCACGATCAGCACGGTATTTCCCGTGCAGCTGACGGTCGGGCTCGCGCCGGTGCCCGAGCCACCCGTCGCCTCGCCCGAGCCCGAGCCGAGCCGACGCGCGGCGGCGAAGGTCCCGCGCGTGGACAGGAGAACGGCTAACGCCGCAGAGCCTGCGCGCACCGCATCGCACGGCGCGGGCGACGAGCGCTTTACCGGAATCCCCGACCCGACCTACTACGCCGCGCGCCAGCTCGACGTGTATCCGGCGCTCGAAGGCGCGCTCGATCTGCGTTACCCGGCAGGCGCGGCGGCTTCCAACATCAACGGCCGAGTCGTGCTGCTCGTCCTGATCGCCGCCAACGGCATGGTCGACGAAGCCGGCGTCGTCGAAGCCGAGCCTCCCGGCGTATTCGACGGCGACGCGGTGCGGGCGTTGCTCGCCGCGCGCTTCAGGCCCGCGCTCAGAAACGGCCGCGCGGTGAAAAGCCGACTGGTGGTGGAAGTGAGCTTCGGCCCGGCGCAGACACGGGGACCGTGATCAGTCCGCCGCGCCCGGCGCCGGCACCGGATAGCCGTGAGGCAGCAGCACCCACATACGCAGCCGCTGTTTCATGCGCCCGGCTTCGCGCCCAGCCGCCTCGCCGTGTCCCCAGAAGAAATCCGCCCGCACGGGGCCGCGAATCGCGCCGCCGGTGTCCTGCGCGAGCATGAGCCGGTTGAGCGGTCGCGAAGCGTTGGGCCACGTCGTGGCGATGAAGACCGGCGCGCCGAGGGGGACGTGCCGCCGGTCCACCGCGATGCTGCGGCCGGCGGTGAGCGGGACGCCGAGGGAGCCCGGCGGTCCGCCTTCCGAGCCCGGGAGCTCGCGAAAGAAAACGTAGCTTCCGTTGCTGTTCAGGAGCTCACTGGTTTTTTCCGGGTGACGGCGTGCCCACGCCTTGATGCTTTGCATCGACGCCTGCTCGAGCGTGAGCTCGCCGCGCTGCACGAGGATGCGACCGATCGATCGATAAGGATGGCCGTTCTGCTCCGCGTAACCGACTCGCATCGTCCCGCCGGTGTCGAGCCGGATGCGTCCGGAGCCCTGGATTTGCAGAAAGAAAAGCGCGATCTCGTCGTCGACCCACGCGATCTCCTTGCCGCGCAACGGCGTCGGCGTGGCTTCGATCTGCGCGCGGTCCGGATACGGCACCAGCCGCCGGCCTTCGAGGCGGCCCCGCAGGCGCATGCTCTTCAGCTCCGGGTAAAGGCTCGCAAGGTCGACGACGACCAGATCGTCCGGAATGCCATAGACCGGGTAGCGATAGCGGCTGGACGGCTTGCGGCTCCCGCGCAGCAGCGGCTCGTAATAGCCCGTGATCAATCCTTCCTCACCGTCGTCCGCGCTCACCACCTGGTAGAGCGCGAAGCTCTGCTCGAAGAAGCGCCGTGCCGCATCCGGCGAGGGATTCGAGATGCGCGCGGCAACCGCGCAAGGCTCACTCCAGAACTCGCGCGAGCCGAGCGCACCGCAGCTTGCGAGCAGCGCCGGCCATGCTTCGCCTACGTTGTCTTCGCGCCATCCCGGAAGCTCGCTCCACGCGGCGGGCCGAAATATCGCGCCGATCGATGCAACAGCGGGGGGCGGCGGTTTCGGCGGCGGTTTCGGCGCCGGCTCGGCAACGGGAGGCGGTGTTTTTACCTGCGGCGCAGGCGGGACCTCGGGTTTGGTGACGGGCGGTGTGCCGCACGCCGTTGCAAGCGCCAGTGCGGCGCACGCGAGCGGAAGCTTAAAGCGCATGGAGTTTCGCAGCGCGTTGGTTCATGATTGCGGCGAGTATAACGTCACCTTTTTCGCCTTCATGGATCTCCTTTGGTTGTTGCTGGAAGCAGGCGTCGCGCTGTCGCTGCTGCTGGGCTTCGTCTGGTGGACGTGGCCGCGCACCCGCAAAGACGAAGCGCCGCCGCCTGATTCCGAATCCGGGAAATAGTCAGGCCCGAATCGCCAGAGCGTAAAGCGCGGGTCAGTGCAGAACGCGCGGCATCGAAAGCGCGAACTCGGGGATAGGCGCGTCGAACTGCACGCCGTCTTCGGCCACTATCCGGTAACTGCCGCGCATCGTTCCCACCGGGGTGGCGATGGCGGTGCCGCTGGTGTACTCGAAAGACTGCCTGGGCCGCAGCACCGGCTGCTCGCCGACGACGCCCTGCCCTTTGACTTCCTGCACTTCGTTGTTCGAGTCGGTGATGATCCAGTGACGGCTCACGAGCCTTGCGGTCACGGTGCCGGTATTCGTGATCGTGATGGTGTAGGCGAAGACGTAGCGGCCATTGTCGACGTCCGACTGGTCCGGCACGAACGACACGCGCGCCGATACGCTCACCTCATGCTTTTTCGCGGCCATGGGCTATTCCAGCACGAATGCAAAAGGGCGGGCAAGCACGGGCGCGCCGGATGCCGCAGCGCACCCGAACGGGTACAATCCGCGTTCCACGCGAAGGTCGGATTTCATGGCTGCACGCATCGCACCGAGCATACTGTCAGCGGATTTCGCGCGGCTGGGCGAAGAGGTCCGGGCCGTGGTGCGCGCAGGCGCGGACCTCGTGCACTTCGACGTCATGGACAACCACTACGTGCCGAACCTGACGATCGGGCCCCTCGTGTGCAAGGCGATACGCCCCCTTACCGACGCTCCCATAGACGTGCATCTCATGGTGAAGCCGGTCGATCGGATCGTGCCCGAGTTCGCCGCGGCCGGCGCCAACATCATTTCGTTTCATCCCGAGGCGAGCGAGCACGTGGATCGCACGATCGAGCTCATACGCGACGCCGGCTGCAAGGCGGGACTCGTGCTCAATCCCGCCACGCCGCTCTCCTGCCTGGATCACGTGCTCGGGAAGCTCGACCTCGTGCTCGTCATGTCGGTGAACCCCGGCTTCGGCGGACAGAGCTTCATCCCCGAAGCGTTGAAGAAGCTCGCCGCGATCCGTGAGCGCATCGACCGCAGCGGACGCGAGATCTGGCTCGAAGTCGACGGCGGCGTGAAAGTGGACAACATCCGCGCGATCGCGGACGCCGGGGCCGATACCTTCGTTGCCGGTTCCGCCATATTCGGCACGCCGGACTACGCCGGAACGATCGCCGCGATGCGGGCGCAGCTCGCGCGCGGCGCCTGAGGCGCGATGGCCGTCACCTTTCCGCTGGCCGTCAAAGCCGTGACCATAGATCTCGACGGCACGCTGCTCGACACGATTCCGGACCTCGCGTGCGCCGCCAACATGATGCTCGGTGAGCTCGGGCGGCCGGCGCTCGCCGAAGAGCGCATCCGCACCTTCGTCGGCAAAGGGATACAGAATCTCGTGCAGCGCACGCTCGCCGGCGATCTCGACGGCGTCGTGGACCCGCGGCTCGCCGAGCGCGGGCTCGGCGTGTTCGAGCGCTGCTACAGCGAGGTGAACGGCAGGCATACGACCATTTATCCGGGCGTGCGCGAAGGCCTGGACCGGTTGCGGCGCGATGGCATCCCGCTCGCGTGCATCACCAACAAGTCGACGCGTTACACCCGGCCGCTCCTCGACATGGTGGGGCTCGCGCACTATTTCGAGCAGGTGGTCGCAGGCGACACGCTGAAGCGCAAGAAGCCGGATCCGGCGCCGCTACTGCATTCCGCCGGGTTTTTCGGCATTGCGCCGCGAGACATGCTCATGATCGGCGATTCCCTCAACGATACGCAGGCCGCGCGCGCCGCCGGGTGTCCTGTTTTCTGCGTGACTTACGGCTACAACGAAGGCCACGACGTGCGCGCGCTCGATACCGATGCGGTCGTCGGCACGCTGGACGAAGCCGCGCGGCTGGTGCGCAAGGCATGACCGAAGCCGAGTTCAACGCGCTGGCGGCCGCGGGATACAACCGCGTGCCGATCGTGCTGGAAACCTTCGCCGATCTCGACACGCCGCTGTCGATCTACCTCAAGCTCGCGAACCAGCCGTACACGTATCTGCTCGAATCGGTCGTGGGCGGAGAGCGCTTCGGACGTTACTCGTTCATCGGCCTCGCCGCTGTCAAGCGCATCGAAGTCCGCGGCTATGAATGCGTCGAGATCGAGCACGACCGCCCGATCGCCCGCGCAAGTGCCGACGATCCGCTCGCATTCGTCAACGATTACCTCTCGCGCTTTCGCACGGCTGAAGACCCCCGCCTCCCGCGGTTTTGCGGCGGGCTGGTCGGGTACTTCGGCTACGAGACCGTGCGCTATATCGAAAAACGCCTTGCAGGCCACCGCAAGCCCGATCCGCTGGACGTGCCCGACATCCTGCTGCTCGTGTCCGAGGAGATCGCAATCGTCGACACCCTTTCGGGCAAGCTTTCGCTGGTCGTCTATGCCAAGCCGGGCGAGCCGAACGCCTACCGCCGCGCCCGCAACCGGCTCGCCGAATTGCTGGCGCGACTGCGCGCACCGGTGTCGATTCCCGCCGACGCCCGAGGCGCGTCCGAGCCCGCCGTGTCGGGTTTCGGCGAGGCCGCCTACCTTGCCGCGGTGGAAAAGGCCAAGCGCTACATCTACGAAGGCGACGTGATGCAGGTCGTGCCTTCGCAACGCATGTCGAAGCCGCTCAAAGCGACCCCGATCGCGTTGTATCGTGCACTGAGGACGCTCAACCCTTCGCCTTACATGTTCTATTTCGATTTCGGCGATTTTCACGTCGTCGGGGCCTCGCCGGAGATCCTGGTGCGGCTCGAGGGCGACGCCGTGACCGTGCGGCCGATCGCCGGCACGCGCCGCCGCGGCGCCACGCCGGACGAGGACGCGGCGCTCGCCGACGAGCTGCTCGCCGACGCGAAGGAGCGCGCGGAGCACATCATGCTCGTCGACCTCGGCCGCAACGACGTCGGGCGCGTGGCGCAGACCGGCAGCGTGCGCGTGACCGAGCAGATGGTGATCGAGCGCTATTCGCACGTGATGCACATCGTTTCGAACGTCGAAGGGCGCCTCAAACCCGGCTTGAACGCCATCGACGTGCTGCGTGCGACCTTTCCCGCCGGTACCGTATCGGGGGCGCCCAAAGTGCGCGCGATGGAGATCATCGACGAGCTCGAGCCGGTCAAGCGCGGGGTCTATGCCGGCGCCGTGGGATACCTAGGTTTCCACGGCAACATGGATGTCGCGATCGCGCTGCGCACCGCTGTCGTCAAGGACGGCGTGCTGCACGTGCAGGCGGGCGGCGGGGTGGTGGCCGATTCGCAGCCGGACGCGGAATGGCAGGAGACGCAGAGCAAGGCGAAAGCGCTGCTGCGGGCCGCCGAGATGGCTGAATCGGGGCTCGATACGCGCCTCGCCTGAGCGTCGCGCCCACAGGGCGAGCGGCAGCTTCCCGGTAACGGCCTCGTTCGAATCGAACAGCGCGCCGCCCCGGTCGGTGTGACGAAGTGGGAGCGCAAATTGCTCAAATCTTCGGATGCGACAGCAATTCACGGAATACGATGTCTGGTCTTTTCAAAAGTCGCAGCCGGATTGCTGGTGCTGGCGCAGGACCTCCCCCTACGGGGAGATCCTGCTCGAAGGCCGCGCGGCCTTTACCACCTTCGATGATTGCATGGAGGACGCCCGGCGGCACGGCTACACCGGATCGTTCTCGATGGCGACGTGAGCGGACAAGCGGGAGTGGGCGCGGCACCTGATGGGCTGGGAATTCGTTGCTATGTGGGTCGACGACGCGGAGGGGCCCTGGCAGTGGGTCTGGCGCCGCATCGCCGATGACAGCGGGGATCTGATCGCCGAATCGCAAGGCTTTCCGCACCTCGATCTGTGCCTGGAGGACGCGAGGCTGCACGGCTTCGACGAGGACGACTGCGGTCCTGAGGCCTGAGGGCAGCTTCGGAGTCGGCGTGAGATAATCACGCCTCCATGCTGCTCATGATCGATAATAAGCATCCAGCTCCACAGCTATCCGGTGCTATCCGGTGCTATCCGCACCTGCACGTAAGTTCAATGGGTTAGCTTTATTTCTAGCCGCTCGGCTCCACAGCTATCCGCGCGAACGGTGGTAAAATGGGGGTAGAAAAGTCGGAGATTCTCCCTTGGCACTCACCGATTCGAAGATCAAAGCCGCAAAGCCGAAAGCGAAGCCATCCAAGCTGTCCGACAGCCATCGCCTCTACTGCTACGTCAGCAAGGCAGGCACTAAGAAGTGGAAGTGGAATTACCGGCTCAACGGCGAACGCACTTGGACGATTGGTGACTACCCGTCGATTGGTCTGGCCGAAGCACGCCAGAAGCGCGATTTCGGTAAAAGCCTCGTAAAGCAGGGCATTCATCCTGTTGCCTACGAGCGGGACCAGCAGCTAAAGCGTCAAGCAGATCAGGCGACGACGTTCTGGGCCGTTACAGACGAATGGCTGATCGAAAAAGCGCAGGCGGTTGTGCCGTCAACGGCGAAGCAGATGCGCGGTGTGTTGGAGCGATATCTGCGGGACACCGACTTAGGTGCGCGCGGGATACGCACCGTTACTGCCGCCGATATGTATGGTCTTATCAGGCGTGTAGCCAAGAGAGAGAAGCCGGGAAAGGGCGAGCGTAAGAAGAATGCTTACAGCATCGCAGCATTAGTCAAGCAGTGGTGTTCGGCTATTTTTCGGCTCGCGCTCGCTTCTGGACGCGCAGATCAGAATCCTGCGGACCAATTTCGGTTGAGCGACATTCTTAGCCGCCCGCCAATCAACCATAACCGTGATCTGAACGAGCAGGAGATTGGTGAGTTCTTCGAAAGATTGCGGCAGTACCGGGGTAGAAGGCAAACGGCCATTGCCATTGAGCTACTAATGCTCACCATGGTTCGTACAGGCGAACTGCGGCAGTCGAAGTGGTCCGAATTCGACTTAGACACGGGGACATGGTTTATTCCGGCAGAGCGTATGAAGGTGAAGCACAGAGGCGACCATGTGGTTCCGCTGTCTGCGCGGGCCATCATGCTCCTGCGTGAACTTCGCCAGCTTTGCCCGGCAGCGTCAGATTCAGACTACCTGTTCCCGAGCATCAAAGGTTTAAGCAAATGCATGAGCGCGACTACCATTAATCGCGCACTCGAATACATGAAATTGAACGGGAGCGGCAGCAGTGGGTTTTCTGCGCACGGC
>CAZULX010000429.1:0-2530 GCA_964621335.1 uncultured Streptomycetaceae bacterium | reverse complement strand
AAATGCCGCGTTAGCGCGTTAGTGGTCTGTCCCCATAACGCTGGTGGGACAATCCAACTAGGCGTGAGTCACGAGTTCGTCCCGCATTCGAGTTTCAGTGATAGCCGCCGCCGGCTTTCACCTTGCCGCGAAACACCCAATACGAGTACACGGTGTAGCCGAGGACGATCGGCAGCAGAAAGAGCGTGCCGATCACGAGGAAAGCCTGTGACTTCGGGCTCGCGGCCGACTGCCACAGGTCGAAGGTGTACGGCACCACCATCGGAAAGATGCTGATCGCGAGCCCCAGGTAAGCCATCGCGACGATGCCCATCGCTGCGATGAACGGTTTCGCGTGAGTGTCGCGCGCGAGCGAGCGCCACAGCCACACGAACAGCGCGAAAGTGATGAGCGGCACGGGCCACAGCCAGAAGGGGTTCTCGCCGCCGAACCAGCGCTCGCGAACCTGCGGCTCGATGAGCGGCGTCCACACGCTGATCATCGCGACGAAAGCCGCGACGCCGATCGTGAACTGCCGCGCCTTGCGGCGCGCCCACTGCTGGAGCTCGCCTTCGGTCTTGAAAACGAGCCAGCACGCGCCCAGTAGGCCGTAGCCCGCGATCAACCCCGCGCCGGTCAGCACTGCGAAAGGCGTGAGCCAGCCCAGGCTGCCGCCGCTGTATGCGCGGCCTTCGACCGGTATGCCCTGCACGAAAGTCCCGAGCACGATGCCCTGCGCGAAAGTCGCGACGAGCGAGCCCGCGAAGAACGAGCGGTCCCAGTAGCCGCGGCTGTGCGAGATGTGCCTGAACTCGAAAGCGACGCCGCGGAAAATCAGTCCGATCAGCATGAAGAGGATCGGGAAATACACCGCGGGAATGACGATCGCGAAAGCGAGCGGAAACGCGGCGAAAAGACCGACGCCGCCGAGCACGAGCCACGTCTCGTTGAAATCCCAGATCGGCGCGACCGAATTCATCATGAGATCGCGGCCCGCGTCATCGGGGGCGAACGGAAAGAGCATGCCCACGCCAAGGTCGAAACCGTCGAGCAGCACGTACATGAAGACGCCGAAAGCGAGGATCGCCGCCCACAACGGCACGAGGTCGAGGGCCATGGTCGTCTCCTAATCGGCGTGCGAGGCGCCGGAGAGCGGCCGCGCGGGCGTCGGCGCGGGGGCGTCGGGCTCGTGCTCCGCATCGCCGCGGAAACCGGTACGCACCAGGCGCGCGAGGAAGTACAGCCCCGCCCCGAAGATGAGGATGTAGGCGACGACGTAGACTAAGAGCGAGACCGCCACGTCGCCGGTCTGTAGCGACGGCGTCACCGCGTCGCGCGTGCGGAGCAGCCCGTAGACCACCCACGGCTGCCTTCCGACTTCGGTGGTGACCCACCCCGCCAGCACCGCGACGAAGCCGAGCGGCGCGACCCACATGCACACGCGCTGAAAGCCCCGTGCGCTGACGAGCGTCCCGCGGCGCCACACGGCGAGCCCCGCGACGGTGACAAGGAGCATGACGACGCCGATTCCCACCATCAGCCGGAACGAGAAAAAGGGCATGGCGACCGGCGGCCGGTCCTCGGGCTTCCACTCTTTCAGCCCCGGAATCACGGCATCGACGCTGTGACCGAGGATGAGCGAGCCCAGGTTCGGGACCGCGACTTCGAAACGATTGCGCTCGCCGGCTTCGTCGGGCCACGCGAAAAGCACCAGCGGCATGCGCGCGCGCGTCTCCCAGTTCGCTTCGATCGCAGCGATCTTCGCCGGCTGGTGCTCCAGAGTGTTGAGCCCGTGCAAGTCTCCGACCACGATCTGCAGCGGCAGGAGGAGCGCCAACAGCCCCAGCCCCATCTTCTGCATCGTGAGGCTCTCCTCGACGTGACGCCCGCGGCGCAGGTAATACGCGGCCACGCCGATCACGATGAACGCGGTGGTGATGTAAAAGGCGACGGTGGTGTGCACCAGGCGATAAGGGAACGACGGATTGAAGACGATCTGCATCCAGTCTTCGGGCACGAAGCGTCCGTCGACGATCGCATGGCCGACGGGGGTGTGCATCCAGCTATTGGCGGACAGGATCCAGAACGTCGAGATGAGCGTGCCGACCGCGACCATGATGGCAGAGAAGAAGTGCACGGCGGGCGGCACGCGCTTGCGGCCGAACAGCAGCACGCCGAGGAATCCGGCCTCCAGAAAGAACGCCGTCAGGACTTCATAGGCCATCAGAGGTCCGACGACGTCGGCGGTGAGGTCCGAGTATCGGCTCCAGTTGGTGCCGAACTGGAAGGGCATGACGATTCCCGACACCACGCCCATCCCGAACGACAGCGCGAAGAGCCGCAGCCAGAACTGCGAAAGACGCAGAAAAACCGCGCGGCGGGTGAAGAAGTACGTGCCTTCCAGCACCGCGATATAGGACGCGAGCCCCACCGTGAACGCCGGCATGAGGATGTGAAACGCGACGACCCAGGCGAACTGTATGCGCGAGAGCAGCAGGGCATCGATCATCGCGTTCCACCGTGCGGAGGGAAGGCACCATCATACCTCCCG
>CAZULX010000428.1:0-3858 GCA_964621335.1 uncultured Streptomycetaceae bacterium | reverse complement strand
GAAGACGCCCCGGGCAGTTACGTAACGGCACGCCCGCAAGCGGAGAAATAAGGGGCAAATCAGTGCGATCTTGCCCGGATGGCGCCGCCGGGTCTCTGCTAACCTTCGCGTCAGATGGATATACGCGATCGACAACTGCGCGGGAATCGCGCCTGCCGAGCGTGTGCTCGGCGATGTTGAACGGCGAAGTGATACGGCTTGACGGGGCGCTGCGCATGGGTCCCAAATAACGGCTACAAAACGCCGCGGTCCCCGGACACGCGGCACATGAATAGAACGCTGGTCAACAGTCTGATTGAAGATTCTGGGGGAATTCCCGTGAAGCTCTGGAAATGGCACACGCTCGTTTTCCGCTGCCCGTGCTGCAGCAAGGATGCGGATTACGCAGCGCAGATCGTCGAAGGCGAGCACAAAGGCACGTACTGGGACCCGTCGTACTGGTGCGAGAAATGCTCGAGCCCGGCGCGCGCTCGCGACACCTGGCTTTTCGGTGCGGTATTCGGTCCGCTGATGGCGATCATGGCAACTTTCGCCTGGGAGGCGTTGCCGGCTCCGTGGGGCATCCCGCAGCCGGCGGCGATCGCTTTCACCGCGCTTTGCTGCGCCATCGTCGGCTGGCCGCTCTCGCGCACGCTGTCGCGTCACCTCCTGTACTGGGAGCCGCGCGAACCGCGCGCGCTGCGCGCCAGCCGCCTACGCCGTCTGCGCGAAGACGACGAGTGAAAATACAGTGACGCGTGACGAGTGACGAGTGACGGGGGTTCAACCGCACTCCACTCGCTACCCGTCACCAGTCACCAGTCACCCGTCACCGTCTCTCGTCACCCGTCACCCGTCACCCCGTCACTCGTCACCCGTCACTCGTCACCCGTCACGGTCCTTAGCCCTGCGGCGTTGCAACATGCTGCGCGCACAGCGCTTGCGTATAATCGTTCGACCCCCGCAGCTCCACGCCGCCTCATTTGAGTACGCAGTCGGGAGCGGCGCGCACGAACACCCCGCAAAAGGCGACCGCCATGGACATGAAGGACATCTCCCCGGACGTCGATCCGCAGGAAACCCGGGAATGGCTGGATGCGCTCGATTCGGTCCTCGAGAACGAGGGCCCGGAACGCGCGCATTTCCTGCTGGAGACCCTGATCGAGAAAGCGCGGCGCTCGGGCGCGAACATCCCGTTCACCGGCACCACGGCCTACATCAACACGATCCCGCCGGGTCGCGACGAGCGCTCGCCCGGTAACGCGGCGCTCGAACACCGCATACGCTCGCTCGTGCGCTGGAACGCGATGGCGATGGTCGTGCGCGCGAACAAGGAATCCTCTGAGCTCGGCGGCCACATCGCGAGCTTTGCGTCGGCGGCGATGCTCTACGACGTGGGCTTCAACCATTTCTTCCGTGCCGCGAACGACAAGTTCGGCGGCGATCTCGTCTATTTCCAGGGGCACTCGGCGCCCGGCATTTACGCGCGCGCTTTCCTGGAAGGGCGCATCAGCGAAGATCAGCTCGATCATTTCAGGCAGGAGACCGGCGGCAAGGGCCTGCCGTCGTATCCGCATCCGTGGCTCATGCCCGATTTCTGGCAATTCCCGACGGTGTCGATGGGACTCGGGCCGATCATGGCGATCTACCAGGCGCGCTTCATGCGGTATATGAAGGACCGCGGGATCATGGAAGGGCAGGGGCGCAAGGTGTGGGCGTTCATGGGCGACGGCGAGATGGACGAGCCCGAATCGATGGGCGCGATCTCGCTCGCCGGCCGCGAGCGCCTCGACAACCTGGTCTTCGTCATCAACTGCAACCTGCAGCGCCTCGACGGCCCGGTGCGCGGCAACGGGAAAATCATCCAGGAGCTCGAAACCGGTTTCCGCGGCGCGGGCTGGAACGTGATCAAGGTGATCTGGGGCTCGTACTGGGACACGCTCATCCAGCGCGACACGAGCGGGCTCCTGTTGAAACGCATGGAGGAGTGCGTAGACGGCGAGTATCAGACCTTCAAGGCGAACGACGGCGCGTACGTGCGCAAGCACTTCTTCGGGAAATACCCCGAGCTTCTCGACATGGTGTCCCACATGTCCGACGACGACATCTGGCGCCTGAATCGGGGTGGACACGATCCGCACAAGGTGTACTCGGCGTATTCGGCGGCGATGAAGCACAAAGGCCAGCCGACGCTGATCCTCGCCAAGACCATCAAGGGTTACGGCATGGGCGAGTCGGGCGAAGGCCAGAACATCACCCACCAGCAGAAAAAGATGGGGACCTCCTCGATACGCGCTTTCCGCGATCGCTTCCGCGTCCCGATTCCGGACGACAAGGTCGACGAGGTGCCGTTCTACCGCCCGCCCGAAGACTCGCCCGAGATGCAGTACATGAGAAGCCGCATCGAAGCGATGGGGGGCTCGCTTCCCGCGCGCAGGCGCAAAGCGGCGCCCCTCGAAGTGCCCCAGCTCACCGCGTTCGAAGCGCAGCTGAAAGGCACCGAAGGCCGCGAGATTTCGACGACGATGGCTTTCGTGCGGATACTCAACACGATCATCCGCGATAAGAAAATCGGCAAGCTCGTCGTGCCGATCGTACCCGACGAATCGCGCACCTTCGGCATGGAAGGCATGTTCCGCCAGCTCGGCATCTACTCGCACGTGGGCCAGCTCTACACGCCGCAGGACGCCGCGCAGCTCATGTACTACAAGGAGCAGAAGGACGGCCAGATCATCGAGGAAGGCATCAACGAGGCGGGCGCGATGTGCTCGTGGATCGCGGCGGCGACCTCGTACAGCACGCACGGCCAGTCGATGATCCCGTTCTACATCTACTACTCGATGTTCGGGTTCCAGCGCGTGGGCGACCTCGCGTGGGCCGCCGGCGATTCGCGCGCGCGCGGTTTTCTGCTCGGCGGCACGGCCGGACGAACGACGCTGAACGGTGAAGGACTCCAGCACGAAGACGGCCACAGCCACATCCTCGCTTCCACCATTCCCAACTGCGTTTCGTACGACCCGACTTACGCCTACGAAGTCGCCGTGATCATCCAGGACGGCCTGCGCCGCATGTACCAGGAGCAGGAAGACGTCTATTTCTACATCACGCTCATGAACGAGAACTACGCGCATCCGGCGCTGCCCGAAGGCGTGGAGAAAGGCATCCTCAAGGGGATGTACCTGCTCTCGGAAGGCAAGGCGAAAAAAGGCCAGAAGAATCCGCTCAGGGTGCAGCTCCTCGGGAGCGGCACGATACTGCGCGAGCTGATCGCGGGCGCCGAGCTCCTCGAAAAGGACTTCGGCGTGTCGGCCGACATCTGGAGCGCGACGAGCTTCAACGAGCTGCGCCGCGACGGCCTCGAAGTCCAGCGCTGGAACATGCTGCATCCGGAAGCCGAGCCGCGCGTGCCGTACGTCGCGCAATGTCTCAACGACCGCCCGGGACCCGTCATCGCGGCGAGCGATTACATGAAAGTCTTCACCGACCAGATCCGCTGTTTCGTGCCGACGCGGAGCTTTGTCGCGCTCGGCACCGACGGTTACGGCCGCTCCGACACGCGCAAGGCGCTGCGGCGCTTCTTCGAAGTCGACCGCCATTACGTCGCGGTCGCGGCGATGAAAGCGCTTGCCGACGAGAAAGCGGTGCCGCAGAGCAAAGTCACCGAGGCGATACGCAAGTACGGCGTTGATCCCGAGAAGCCCGAACCCACGACGGTCTAGCGACCCAGTGCAGCGACGAGTGACGCGAGTGACCGACAGCGGCCAGCGAGAGCGATGAGCGAAACGATAGAAGTCAAAGTCCCGGATATCGGCGATTTCAAGGACGTGCCGGTGATCGAGGTGCTGGTCAAGCCCGGCGACGAGGTGAGCGCGGAGGATT
>CAZULX010000427.1:0-11495 GCA_964621335.1 uncultured Streptomycetaceae bacterium | reverse complement strand
ATCGATCGCCGCAAGCCGCGTGGTAGCGGGATCGTCGGCGATCAGCACGACGGGACCTTTTGCGCCTTGCGCATCGCGCGCGATGCGCGAGCGTATGCTCCAGCGGCTGCCGGGAACGTGGCCCTGGCGAAAGCGCATGCTTTCGCGCAAATCGAAAAGCGTAATTTCGCCGGCTTCGAGCCGTCGCTTCACTTCCGCCGCGGCAACGAGCGGCAGGAGCGGCAATGGCGGTGTTTCCGGAGTCGGGGCCGACACATCGGCGCGTATTCCGTCCTGCAGTACGCACACATCGCATCCGAGCTGCTTCAACCAGCTCGCGACGACCGGCGCGCGCACGCCTTCGCCGTCGACGAGAACGATGCGCGCATTGCGTATGCCGACCCACTGATCGGTCGCCTGGACGAGCTGGCCGCCCGGCGCGTGCACGGCGCCGGGCAGCGACCCCGCTGCGTACTCTTCAGGCGTACGCACATCGAGCACGTAAGTCGTGCGCCCCGCATCCGAGAGCCATTTCCTGACTTCGGGCGCGGCCACGGTATGCACGCCGTGGCGCTTCATCAATTCCGCCGCCTGCGATTGGAGCTGCGGCAGCGCCGCTTCGCTCACGCGCTCCGGATAGCGCCGCGATGCCCCGCGCTCGAGCTCGAAATCCGCGAGCACCCAGCCCTGCGTGCCGTTTTCGAGCGCATAGACCGGATTCTCGATGCCGAAATTGATGAGCGTCTGCGCGCCCATGATCGATCGCGTGCGGCCGGCGCAATTCACGATGATCTTGGTTGCGGGGTTTTTCACGATCTCGCGGATGCGATAAGGCAGCTCCGCGTTCGGGCAGCAGACGCCGCCCGGGATGTTCATCTTGTGGTATTCGGCATACGGACGGCCGTCGACGATGACGAAGTCATCCTGCGCTGCTTTCATACGCGCGAGATCGAAAACCGTCACGCGCGGCGTGTCGTACTCGTGCTCGACGAGCTCCCCGAAAAGCTTGCTCGGCACGTTGACTCCTGCGAAGAGCGTATATCCGGCTGCGGCCCAGCCGCGCGTGCCGCCATCGAGAATCGCGACGTCGCCGTAGCCGATCGCCTCGAGGCGCCGCGCCGCGAGCGCCGCGACGGCCGGTTCGCCACCGTCGCAGAGGACGACGCGGGCCGACTTGCGCGGCACGAGGGCGCCAACGTCACGCTCCAGGCGGCTGTAGGGCAGCGGGGTTGCGAAGAGCAGGTGGGATTCCCCGAACTCTCCTGCCTCCCGGACGTCGAGGAGGGCGAGCTCCGCCCCGTCGTGAAGCATGAGGTTGAGCTCGCGCGGTGTAACGCGTTTGAGTCGGGTCGAGTCGGTCATAGGGTGTGTGCAATGCCAGGTGAGTCAGGACGACTATCGTAACGCACTGGCGGCGAAGCGAGCCGTGCGGATTGCTGTTGTGAACTTCCGGGAGGGGCGCTAATGTAACCAGCAGGCTGGTGGCGCTCGACCTGCGGCCGGAAAATCAATAACCGGGAGGAAGCGATGAGGTACGCACTCGGCGTCGTAATCGCATCAGGCTTTGTCTTCGCATCGGCGCTCTCGACATCCGCCGTTGCAGCCCAGTCTGCGGCACAGGCATACCCCAACAAGCCGGTGCGAGTCGTGATCGCGCAGGGTCCGGGATCGTCGATCGATTCGATGGCACGGGTCGTGTTCGGGAAGATGAGCGAGCTCATCGGCCAGCAGATGATCATGGACAACCGTGTGGGCGCGGGCGGCACCATCGGCGGCGGCATCGTGGCGCACGCTGAACCGGACGGGTACACGCTTTTCGCGGGCGCCACGGCTTCTCAGGTCATCGGCCCGCAGCTTTACAAGAAGCTCACCACGTACGATCCGTTCAAGGACTTTCAACCGATCTCTCAGTTCGCGATCACGCAGAACGTGCTCGTGGTGAATCCCCAGACGCCGTTTAAAAGCGTCAAGGACCTCGTCGCTCACGCCAAGGCAAACCCGGGCAAGCTCAACTGGTCGAATGCGGGCAGCGGTTTCCAGAGTCATCTGGCCGGCGTGCTTTTCACGCACATGGCCGGAATCGACGTTTTGCACGTGCCTTACAAGGGCGCCGGACCGTCTCTCGCGGCGGCGATCTCCGGTGAGTCGCAGGTGACTTTCGTCCCTGCGCCTTCGGTGATGGGTCACCTGCAGTCAGGCCGCCTGCGCGCGCTCGCCGTGGGAGGCGATAAGCGTTCTGCGGTCGCCCCCGATCTGCCGACGGTCATCGAGTCGGGCGTTCCCGGATTCGTCTCCTCCGGCTGGGCTGGTCTCATGGCGCCCAGGGGAGTCCCCAAACCGATCACGGACAAGCTCCGCGTGATGCTTCACAGGGCAGTGAACGATCCGGCGACCAACTCGGCCATGAGAAAGCTCGGTGCCGAGCCTGTCATCGGCACCTCCGAGGAGTTTGCCCGGCTGATCAAGGCGGACTGGAAGAACTTCGGTGACGCGATCCGCGTCGCAGGGCTCAAGGCGAACTGACCGCTAGCGCAGCAGCAGCGGCACGCCGCTGAGGATCAGGATCGCGGCGACGAGCCGCTTGAAGCGTAGCTGGTCGAGGCTCGCGTGGATGTGGTTGCCTGCCCACACGCCGAGCGCCATCACCGGCAGCGCCGCGGCGCAGATGATCAGCACTTCGCGGTCGTAGGCGCCGGCCCACACGTACCCCGAGCCGCGCATGATGCCGAGCCCGAAAAGAATCGCGGCGACCGTCGTCCGGAACTCGACTTTCGGAAACCTGAGAAGATCGAGATACATCGCGAAGAACATCCCCGCGCTCGCACCGAACAGCGCCCCCACGAAACCGCCCACGCTGCCCGCGATTGGCGCGATCGCCTGCATCGGCAGCCGCCGCTCGGGCGCCGCGCGCACCGTCCGCCACATCGAGTGGACCCCGTAGACGATCGCGAAAACGCCCAGGGCTTTCGCGATCGTGCGTGAATCGAGGGTCTTGAAAAAGTAGATGCCGATCGCGACGCCGATCGCGCACCACGGGAGCACCCGCCACATCGCGCTCCACACGACGTGGCGATGGTCTTTCTGAAGGATGATCCAGGACGAGACCAGGCCGAGGAACGTCACCATCGGTGCGATCGTCTTCACCGACATGATGAGCGCGAGGAGCGGGACGGTGACGCCGCCGAAACCGGTGCTGCCGCGGATCGCGTACGAAACGAAGACGACGAGGGCGAAAAACAGCCATTCGGCGAGGTTGAGCTCGGCCACGGCTCAGACCCTGCCGAAGGTCATTTATGCGATTTGCGGTGGTCGGGGGTGCCGCCGAGCAGGGCGGCAGTGGGTCGCTTCGTCCCGCCGCGGTGAGGCGGCGCGGGTGCATCGGATGCGGACTTGGTCTCGCTTTTCGCCGAAGGCTCGTAAGGCTTGCTGAAATCGAAATCCGACGCCGGAGCTTGCCTGGGCGCGTGCGGTTTGGCGTGGGGGCGATGCTCGCGCTCGCGTACCACAGGACGGGATCCGCGCGGGGAGCGTGGCTCGCGGGCGGGTCGTGGCTCGCGCGGCGACCGTGATTCGCGCTCGGCGTGTGCTCCGCCGGAGCGCGGCGCGTGCTCGTGGCGCTCGCCCGGGCGCGGCGATCGCGCCCCGCGGTCCTCGCCGTCGAATCCCGGCGGGAGCTCGCTCCGCGGAAGCGCGCGCTTGAGCAGCTTTTCGACCTCGGCGAGAAGCTTCGCCTCTTCGCTGCTCATGAAGGCGATCGCTTCGCCGGGCAGGCCCGCGCGGCCGGTGCGGCCGATGCGGTGGACGTAATCCTCGGGCGTATAAGGCAGCTCGTAATTGACGACGGACGGGAGCTGCTCGATATCCAGTCCGCGCGCAGCGATGTCGGTGGCGACCAGAACTGCGGCGCGGCCTTCCTTGAAATCCGACAGGGCCTGCTCGCGCTCGCCCTGCGAGCGGTCGCTGTGTATGGCGGTCGCGTTGATGCCGTCGCGCACCAGCTCGCGCGCGAGGCGGTTGGCGTCGCGCTTCATGCGCACGAAAACCAGCACCTGTTTCATCTCGCGCGTGCGGATCAAGTGTCCGAGCAGGGCGCGCTTGCGCGCGGACGGCACTTCGTAAACCTGGTGGGTGACGAGATCGGCGGGAGCGTTCCGCCGCGCGACTTCGATCAGCGTCGGCTCGCGCAGCAGCTCTTTGGCGAGCCTTCGTATCTCTTCGGAGAACGTCGCGGAGAAGAGCAGCGTCTGGCGCTGCTTCGGTATCACCGCGAGGATGCGCTTGATGTCGGGCAGGAACCCCATGTCGAGCATGCGGTCGGCTTCGTCCAGCACGAGAATTTCCACGCGCGACAGATTGACCGTCTTCTGTTCGAGGTGATCGAGGAGCCGGCCCGGCGTCGCTATGAGGATTTCGACGCCGCCGTGCAGCGCCTTCTTCTGCGGCACGATGTCGATGCCGCCATAGACGATCGTCGAGCGCAGCGGCAGGTGCTTGCCGTAGGTCTGCACGCTGTCGCCGACCTGCGCCGCAAGCTCGCGCGTGGGCGCGAGGATCAGCGCGCGGGTCGGGTGCCGCGCCGGGGACGGGCTCGCGTTCGCGTGCGGCGCGAGAAGCTGCAGCAGCGGCAGCGTGAAGCCGGCGGTCTTGCCGGTGCCCGTCTGCGCGCAGCCCATGATGTCGCGGCCCTCGAGGATGGCCGGAATCGCCTGCACCTGGATCGGGGTGGGTTCGGTGTAACCCTCGTCGGACACTGCACGCAGCAGCTCCGGCATGAGCTTCAATGAAGCGAAAGACATTTCGTGCGGAAAGTAAAACGCCTTGCTGCGAGAAGAAGCGCCATAGCGCTGCAGATCACTCGCGGCTGTGCTGGGGTTTAAAGGAAGGGCCGAATGGCGCTTGACATGGAGTGGCAAGTATACCGCGGAGCCGCACCCGACGGTAGGGCGCGCCTGAAAACTGCCAAGGATTCAAGAATCTGGTATATTTTGTTGCACTGGATCATAGCGACACGCGCATGAGAACACAGGAGCCCGGACCCGCTTCGAACGACGAGGTTTTCCGACCTCTGTTTCCGCTCGTGCTGACGCTGGACACGCACGGCGTTCCGCATCGCTGGATCACCTGGCAGCACGCCTGCTACTACTACGCCAAGAACCAGGTCGCCTGGACCCTCGGCGAGCACGCGTTCACCGTTTACGGCGGATTGAACCGTCTCACCGGGCTGCGCTCCGAAATTACCGCCAGCAGCATCATTGCCGTCAAGGGCAAGGCGATGGCGATGAAGTCCTTCAACCAGGTGCCGCCGCTCAATAATCGCGAGCTTTTCCATCGCGACCGTCAGCTCTGCGCGTACTGCGGCGGCATGTTTCCGATCGCGAAGCTGACGCGCGACCACGTGAAGCCGTTTTCGCGGGGCGGCAGGGACATCTGGATGAACGTCGTCACCGCGTGCCGCGCGTGCAACGAGAAGAAGAGCGATCGCACGCCAGAAGTCGCAGGGATGGAGCTGCTGTATCTGCCGTACATCCCCAATCGCGCCGAGTACCTGATCCTCACCAACCGGCGCATACTCGCCGACCAGATGGAATTCCTCGCGCAGCACGTCCCCGCGCAGAGCAGGCTCCACCAGAAAAGCGCGTAGCACCTTCGTTGTCTATCTCACATTTCGATCTGCACTGCCATTCGACGCGCTCGGACGGCGTGATGCAGCCGGCCGCTGTGGTGCAGCGCGCCGCTGCGCGCGGAGTCAAGGCGCTCGCGCTCACCGATCACGATGAGGTGAGCGGCCTGCCCGAAGCGCGCGCGGCGGCGCGGGAATCGGGCATGCGGTTGATCGACGGCGTGGAAATATCGGTGAGCTGGCAAGGCCACACCGTGCACGTGGTCGGGCTCGCGATCGATCCCGAGAGCGAGGTCCTGCTCGCGGGATTGCGTGAGAACCGCAGCGGCCGCAACGCGCGCGCCGAGCGCATCGCCGCGCAGCTAGAGGAGGCGGGAGTCCCTGGCGCACTCGAAGGCGCCCGCGCCTACGTGACCAATCCCGAGCTCGTGAGCCGCACCCATTTCGCGCGCCATCTCGTCGAAACCGGACGCGCGCGCAGCACGCAGGCGGTTTTCGAGCGCTACCTCGGCGAGGGCAAGCCCGGTTATGTGCCCCATCTCTGGGCGGAGCTCGCCGCGGCCGTGCACTGGATCGCAGCCGCAGGCGGCGTGGCGGTGCTGGCGCACCCGGGGCGCTACAAGCTCGACGAAACGCAGCGCGCGGCGCTCCTCGGGGATTTCAAGGACGTCGGCGGCACCGGCGTGGAAGTGGTGACCGGCAGTCACACGCCCGACCAGTACGGCTACTGGGCGAAACGCGCGTGCGAATTCGGTTTCCTCGCATCGGCAGGTTCGGATTTTCACGGGCCGCGCGAGAGCTATCGCGACCTCGGGGACCTGCCGCCGCTGCCGGGCGGCTGCGAGCCCATCTGGACGAAGCTCTGAGATCGATGTCGAGTGCTTAATGTTTACTGCTTAATGGAAACCGCAGGTCGTTAGACACTGAACATTCAAAACCAAGCACTGAAAAGTTGGCTCAACTTTTTTCGGTCCATCCCGATAACCCCCAGCCGCGACTGATCCGACAAACTGCCCAAATGGTGCGCTCGGGCGGCGTGATCGTTTATCCGACCGACTCGTGTTATGCCCTCGGCTGCCACATCGGAGACAAGGCGGCGATGGAG
The DNA here is from genome assembly GCA_964621335.1 of uncultured Streptomycetaceae bacterium. Classification (GTDB taxonomy): domain Bacteria; phylum Pseudomonadota; class Gammaproteobacteria; order Burkholderiales; family SG8-41; genus JAQGMV01. Next base: position 4,791 of record CAZULX010000427.1, on the reverse strand, counting down.
CGCATACGCGCGATACGCCAGGTGGGCGAGCGCCATCACCTGACCCTCGTGTGCCGCGACCTCGCGGAAATCGCGCAGTACGCGAAAGTCGACAACAGCCAGTTCCGGATGCTGAAGGCGACGACACCCGGCAGCTACACTTTCATACTCCAGGCGACGCGCGAAGTACCCAAGCGGCTCATGCATCCGAGCCGCCGCACGATCGGGCTGCGCGTCCCGGACCACGCGGTGGCGCATGCGCTGCTCGCGGAGCTGCGCGAGCCCCTGTTGTCCTCCACGCTGATCCTGCCTGGCGACGACATGCCACTGAACGATGGCGAGGAGATCCGCGAGCGACTCGAGCACGCGGTCGACGCGATCCTCGACGCAGGCTCGTGCGGCATCGTGCCGACGACCGTAGTCGACCTGACGGGTGATGCGCCTGTCATTACGCGAATCGGCAAAGGCGATACGGCCGCGTTCGGCGTCGCGGCATGAGCGCGCGATGCGGGCTGCTAGAATGAAGACTTTCTTCCAGCGCCGCCCCTGAATGGAACTCAACGTCGTGCAGGTGATCGCGATCTATGCGATACCCGTCGTTCTGGCGATCACTTTGCACGAAGCCTCGCACGGCTACGTTGCGATGCGCTTCGGCGACACGACCGCGTATGCGGCGGGGCGCGTGAGCTTGAACCCGATCCGGCACATCGATCCGATCGGGACCATCGCTTTTCCTCTCGCGCTGCTCGCGATCGGCAAGCTCTTCGGCGGCGGCGGCATACTGTTCGGCTGGGCCAAGCCCGTTCCGGTGAATTTCGCGAACCTGCGCGACCCGAAACGCGACATGTTATGGGTGGCGGCCGCCGGACCGCTCAGCAATCTGGTGATGGCGCTCCTGTGGGGGCTGGCGCTGAAGGCAGGCGTGTCGGCGCCGGGAACTTATCTCGCTCTGCCGCTCGCGCTCATGGGCGCGGCGGGCGTCTTCATCAACGTGATTTTCATGGTGCTCAACCTCCTGCCGCTGCCGCCGCTCGACGGCGGACGCATCCTGGTGAGCCTCCTGCCGCACGGGCCCGCGCGCGCCGTCGCACGCATCGAGCCCTACGGTTTCGTGATACTCGTCGTGCTGCTCTTCACGGGCATGCTGAGCTTCGTGCTGTGGCCGCTGATCCACGCCGCGATGTCGCTCATCGCGAGCGCTTTCAGCGTGCCGCTGGGCGAGCTCTTCCGGCTCGCGCAGCTTCGTTGACTTGAACCCGCTTTCGTCTTTCGCTCCGCCTTAAGAGTATGTTCACGAACAGAGTCCTCTCAGGCATGCGCCCCACGGGCGTCTTGCACCTCGGTCATTATCACGGTGTGCTCAAGAACTGGATCCAGCTCCAGCACGAGTACGAGTGCCTCTTTTTCGTCGCCGACTGGCACGCTCTCACGACGCACTACGACGAGCCTGCGGCGATCGAGCAGCACGTGTGGGACATGGTCATCGACTGGCTTGCGGCGGGCGTGGATCCCGCGCACGCGACGCTCTTCATCCAGTCGCGCGTGCCGGCGCACGCGGAGCTGCACGTCCTGCTCTCTATGATCACGCCTCTGCCATGGCTCGAGCGCGTGCCGACGTACAAGGACCAGCAGGAGAAGCTGACCGAGAAGGATCTCGCGACCTACGGTTTCCTCGGCTACCCGCTGCTGCAGAGCGCCGACATCCTCATCTATCGCGCGACGCAGGTGCCCGTAGGGGAAGACCAGGTGCCGCACATCGAATTCACGCGCGAGATCGCGCGGCGCTTCAATCACCTGTTCGGCCGCGAGCCCGGCTTCGAGCAGAAGGCCGAGCAGGCGGTGAAAAAGCTGGGGGCGCGGCGCGCCCGGCTTTACCGCGAGTTGCGCACTAAATTTCTCGAGCAGGGCGATACCGGCGCGCTCGAAGCTGCGCGCGCGCTGCTCGAGGAGACGCAGAACCTGACCATGGGCGATCGCGAGCGCCTTTTCGGCTTTCTGGAGGGTGGCGGCAAGATGATCCTGTCGGAACCGCACGCGCTCCTGACCGAAGCGGCGCGCATGCCGGGGCTCGACGGACAGAAGATGTCGAAGTCGTACAACAACACGATAGGGTTGCGCGAAGCCCCGGAAAGCATCACCAAGAAGATGCGCACGATGCCGACCGATCCGGCGCGTGTGAAGCGCACCGATCCGGGTGAGCCCGGGAAATGCCCGGTGTGGCCGCTGCACCTCCTCTATTCCGATGCCAAGACCAAGGACTGGGTGGAATGGGGCTGCCGCAATGCCGGTATCGGCTGCCTCGAGTGCAAGCAGCCCGTGATCGACGCGGTGATTGCCGAGCTCACCCCCATCCGCGAGCGCGCCCAGCACTATCTCGATGACCCGACGCTGGTGCGTAACATCATGGCTGCCGGGGTCGAGAAGGCGGAAAAGATGGCCGAGGAGACCTTGCGGGAGGTGCGGCAGGCGATGGGCCTGGGGTATGCCTGAAAGGTAGGCCGCTCCTTCGGCGCGGTCCCACCGCGACTCCGGGCGCAAAAGGCACCCCTTAGGCGGCTATCGCCGCTCCGATTGATCGTCGCCGCCACACCGCCTTAGTATCGGCGTAGCCCTACCGCTAGCGCGTTCAGGCCTCGGCACCACAATAGCTTGTGTTTGGCCCTGAGTTTGGCTGTAGAATTGGGCCATGCCGCAGCGACCCCGAATCCGCGTCCCATGAACCCCGTGCCGGGCGTGCCGGCGGCCGACGCCGCGCCTATCGCGATGGTCTACGGGCAGCCCTTTCTGGACATGCCCCGGGACCTCTACATCCCCCCGGACGCGCTCGAAGTCTTTCTCGAGCAGTTCGAAGGTCCGCTCGACCTGCTGCTCTACCTGATTCGCAAGGAGAACATCAGCGTCCTCGAGATTCCGATGGCCCAGTTGACGGCCCAGTACCTGGTGTACGTGGAAATGATGCGCTCGAAGCAGCTCGAGCTCGCGGCCGAATATCTGCTCATGGCCGCCATGCTGATCGAGATCAAGTCGCGGATGCTGCTCCCGCGCCCGAGCGCGACGGACCTCGAGGAGGACCCGCGCGCCGAGCTGGTGCGGCGGCTGCTCGAGTACGAGCAAATGAAAGCGGCTGCGCACCGTTTGAACGAGCTGCCCCAGGCGGGGCGCGATTTCACCGTCGTGAGCGTGCTTTTCGAACGCGGTCTTACCGAGCGCCTCCCGGAAGTGAGACCCGACGACTTGCGTATCGCGTGGTTGACGCTGCTCAACCGCGCGGCGGTCAACCAGCACCACAAGGTGACTCGCGAGCAGCTTTCGGTACGCGCGCACATGAGCCGGGTCCTGCGGCGACTGCAGGAAGCGAAGTTCATCGAATTCAAGGAGCTCTTCCACCCCGAGCAGGGGGTGGCGGTGCTCATCGTCACTTTTCTGGCGGTGCTGGAGCTCGCCCGCGAAAGCCTGATCGAAGTGAGCCAGCAGGAAGCCTACAGCACCATCTACGTGAAACTGCGCAGCGGGCAGCTCGCCGCCGTCGCGTGATGGCCTTTATGGAAATGAGCGCAATGGAACAAGATCTCGACCTGACCCAACTCAAACGCGTGCTCGAAACGGCGCTGCTCACGAGCCAGGAGCCGCTCACGCTCGCCGATCTGAAGAAGCTTTTCGACGAAGACCTCGCGAACGATACCTTGCGCAGGGTTCTCGAGGACCTCAGGGCCGACTGGGAAGGGCGGGGCGTCGAGCTCGTGAGCGTCGCGTCGGGCTGGCGCTTCCGCGCGCGGCCCGAGTCGCAGCAGTTTCTCGATCGCCTCGACCCGCAGAAGCCGCCGAAGTATTCGCGCGCGGTGCTGGAGACGCTCGCGATCATCGCTTATCGCCAGCCCGTGACGCGAGGTGACATCGAGGATATCCGCGGCGTGACCGTATCGAGCAACATCCTGAAGTCGCTCGAAGCGCGCGGCTGGATCGACGTCATCGGTCATCGCGAAGTGCCGGGCCGGCCGCAGATCTACGCGACCACCAAAACATTTCTCGACGACCTCAACCTGCGCTCGCTCGAAGAGCTGCCGCCGCTGGACGACCTCGGCGCGCTCGTGGAGAGCGGTTCGGGGCAGGGCGGGGCGACGCAGTCACCCCTGGACGAGCTGGAAACCGGGGAAGCCGAAGTGGAAGCGGGCGGCATCGACGACGTCGCCGTCGAAGAGCCTGCGTCGGAAGATGTCACCGGCGACGCCGAGATGATCGAGGCCGATCTGCCGCCGAGCGGAGTGGACGCACGCGGCCACGTGGCGCCGCGCCTGCACTGACTCCGACGTCGAGCGTTGACTTCCGCAACGGCATAGTCCGATCGACTTGAGGAAGGCTCCAATGCACTGGCTCATCAAATGCCGCTCAAGGCCGAATATCGACGCCCTGCGCATGGCGACGATCGACCCCACAGAGATTTCCTCGACGGCTACCCCGAAGTTACTTGGTATTCCGGGCCGTTGTTCACCGACGACAACAAGAATGCCATCGGCAGCCTGCGGCTGATCGAGTTTCCGGACCGGGACGCCGCCCTCGCCTATATCAATGCCGATCCCTACACCAAGGCGGGCATCTTCGAAGCGATCACCGTCGAACGCTGGAAGCCGGGCCTCGATGTGCGCCAGCGCGACTATGCGCGCAAGGACGGCACGATGCAGTTCGTCATCCACTGCCACGACAGGCCTGACGGCGGCGCGCGGCGGGCGCCGCTGCGCGACGCGCATCTCGACTATCTAAAGACCCACGAGGAAATCATAGTCGCGCGCGGCCCGCTGCTCGACGATGACGGGG
>CAZULX010000426.1:0-5521 GCA_964621335.1 uncultured Streptomycetaceae bacterium | reverse complement strand
GCTGCCGGACGCGATCGACGCCGTCAAAAGCGGCACGATGCTGGCGACCGTCGATTTCGATGCCCTGAAAATCGCGTGCATCGCCACCGAAGCCGCGCTGCGCCACCTGCGCGGCGAGCGCGTGCCGCGCGAGATCATCCTCCCGGTGCAGATCGTCGAGCGCACCAATTGCGCAGCGTGGGACCGGCCGCTCGAAGAGCGCGAGTGCCCGCGCTGGGACGACGTCACCCGGATTACGGGTGGAACTGCGGTGTCTCCCTAAAGCCCGGGGAGAGACCCCGCTTCGCATGCTGAAAACGATGCTGAAGGGGATGCTGTTCGGGCGTTCGCGCCGCGCAGACGCAACGCTGGAAGCCGCGCGGACGCTCCTCGACGTCGGGCGCAACGACGAGGCGGTCTCCATGCTGCGGGCGGTGTGCATAGCTCGCCCCGATGACTGGGAGCCGCGCCTCCTGCTCGGCCGCGTGCTCTACGCCGACCAGCAACTCGGCCCTGCGCTCACCGCGCTCGAGCAGGCGCTCGAGATCGGGCCGCACGACACCGACACGCTCTATCTCCTCGGCAGGGCGCGAACCGACGCCGGCGATTTCGCGGGGGCGGGTGAGCTCCTGCGCGAGCTCGTTGCGTGCCTGCCGAAGTGGGGCCAGGGCCGGCTCGCGCTCGCCGATGCGCTCACCGGCGCGGGTGACCTCGACGCGGCCGAGGACTGCTACCTCGATGCGATCGAGCTCGCGCCGGAGCTCGCCGCGGGGCCTTACAACTATGGCGTGCTGCTCGAGAGGACGGCGCGTATCGACGACGCGATCGCGTATTACCGCCGGGCGCTCGGAATCGATCCCGATTTCAGGCAGGCGCGCGCGAACCTCCTTTTCGCGCTCAACCGCACCGATGTCATCACGCCGGAAGCGCTGTACGCCGAGCACCTCGAATGGGCGCGCCGGCACGCCGAGCCGCTCACCGCCGCCGCACCGCCGGCGAGGCCGCCGCGGCGCTCGCGCGGCCGGCTGCGCGTGGGCTACGTATCGGCCGATTTTCGCGAGCATCCGATCGGGCACTTCTGCGGGCCTGTGCTGCAGCACCACGCGCGCGACGCATTCGAGGTCTACTGCTATTCGGACGTGCGCGTGCCCGATGCGCTGACGGCGGCTTTGCGCGGCCTCGACATCGTGTGGCGTGACACCTGTTCGCTCGGCGACGAGGCGCTCGCCGCGCTGGTGCGCGAGGACGCGATCGACATCCTGGTCGACCTGACCGGACATACGCGCGGCGACCGTCTGCTCGCTTTCGCACGGCGTCCCGCGCCGCTCCAGGTCGCGTGGATCGGCTACCCGAATACGACCGGAATGTCCGCGATGACCCACCGCATCACCGACGCGTACGCCGATCCCCCGGGCGCCACCGACCACCTGTATACCGAGCGCCTCATCCGCATGCCGGAGATCTACCTGCCGTTTGCCGTGCCGGCCGACGACGTCCCGGTTGCACCCGCGCCCGCGGCCGCGCGCGGCTTCGCGACCTTCGGCTCGTTCAACGTGGCGGCCAAGCTCACGCCGCGCATGCTCGCGCTGTGGGCGCGCATCCTGGGGGCGCTGCCGGGGTCGCGCCTCATGATCCTCACGCTGCCCGAAGGCCGCACCCGCGCGCGTATCGCGGCCTCGTTCGAGCGCGCGGGCGTCGATCCCGCGCGGCTCGACCTCCGCGGCACCATCCCGCATCGCGCCTTCCTCGAAGCACACGCGGAAGTCGACATTGCCCTCGACTCCTTTCCGTATCACGGCACGACCACGACCGCGCACACGCTCTGGATGGGGGTGCCGCTCGTCACGCTCGCCGGCGCCATGCACGCGTCCAGGGTCGGGGTGTCGATGCTGTCCAACGTCGGAATGCCGGAGCTCATCGCGACGAGCGACGAGGCGTATGTGCGTATCGCGGTCGATCTCGCCGGCGACCTCGAGCGCCTGCAGGCGGTGCGCGCGGGACTGCGCGGCCGCATGCGCGCTGCGCCCAACATGGATGGCGAGCGCTACACGCGCTTCATGGAAGAGGCTTACGTGAAGATCTGGGAGGAATGATGCCGGTCAATCCGGCGCGCGCGAGCGCCGGCGCGAGCGGGCATAAGGTCAAGGCAGCAAAAAGTTTTCCAGCCCGGCAGCGGTATCGGGACAGCACGTCGTTCGATGAAACCTGAAGCGGGGAAGCGAAATGTTGCGGAGCACTGTTGAGTGCATCGGCTAGCACGGGTAGCTTACGCGGAGCTTACAAGTGCGTGCATTGTGAAAAGATTCAGGGTATCGTGCGCGGACCTAAGGCGTCCGGATTATGAACGGCACTCCGGGGTTGATCGATAGGAAAACAGATCGAGGAAACTGGATGAGCACGGATTTTTCTGCATTCGCAGCTGCAATTCGCATCACGCGCAAGAGCGCTGCCGCGTCCATAACCGCACTCGCGCTCGCGTGCGCCGCGGCGCCGCCTCTTTACGCGCAAAGCTATCCCGCGAAGTCGGTGCGCATCATCGTTCCGTTCGCCGCCGGCGGCGGCACGGCGATCCAGGGCCACCTTCTCGGCAAGAAGCTCTACGAGAGCCTGGGACAGACTTTCGTCATCGACAACCGGCCCGGCGCGAGCGGCCTCATCGGCACCGAGGTCGCAGCGAAGTCGCCGGCCGACGGCTACACCATCCTTTTCACCACCGCTTCGCTTTCGGTCAACGTCACGCTCTACGGCAAGCGCCTCACGATCGACCCGGTGAAGGACCTGCAGCCGATCACCTGGGTGTCGTCGGTTCCGCTGATCGTAGTCATGCATCCCAACGTTCCCGCAAAAAATCCGAAAGAGCTGGTGCAGCTCGCGAAGCGCAGCGGAAAGATGAACGCGGGCCACAACGGCGCGGGTACCACCAGCCACCTCGCGATCGAGATGCTGAAGCAGATGACCGGCATGAACGTCGCGTCGATCGGCTACAAGGGCGGCGGCCCGTCGATCACGGCGCTCATGGGCGGGGAGGTGGACTTCAACTTCGCCACCGCGCTCACCGCCGCGCCGCACATCAAGTCGGGGAAGGTGAGGGCGCTCGCTGTCACTACGCCCAAGCCTTCCAAGGCTTTCTCGACGCTGCCGACGATGACTTCGATTTATCCGGGCTTCGAGATCGATAACTGGTACGCGATGTTCTTCCCATCGGGCACGCCGAAGCCGATGGTCGACAAAATCAACGCCGAGATCAGGAAAGCCCTGCAGTCGAAGGAAGTCGCCGACTTCATGGCGCGCGAAGGCGCGGAGCCGGTGGGCAGCTCGCCCGAGGAGCTCGCCGCCTACTTCAAGCGCGAAATCGACAAGTACGCAAACGTGATCCGCAAAGGCAACATCGCCATCCAGTAGTAATCCACGCCGATCGAAGGAGGATAGACATGAGCTTCAGCCGTATCGCAGGCGCAGTCGTTGGCACGGTTCTTCTCGCGGCGGGCGCCGCGTACGCGCAGTCGTATCCGGTCAAGCCGGTGCGCGTCATCATCGTGTTTCCCCCCGGCGGCTCCAACGACGTGGTGGGACGCCTTGTGTTCCAGAAGATGTCGGAGCAGATGGGCCAGCAGTTCGTGATCGATAACCGCGGCGGGGCGGCGGGCTCGCTCGGTTCCGCCGTTGTCGCGCAAAGCCCGCCCGACGGGTACACCGTTATGGTGCAGTCCACGACCCACGTCGCCAACGCGCATATGTACAAGAACCTGCCGTACGACACGCTGGGTGATTTCATCGGCATCACGCCACTCGCGAGACAGGTGGGCATACTGGTCGTGCATCCCTCCCTGCCGGCGAAGTCGGTGAAGGAATTCATCGCACTGGCGAAGAAGCGACCCAACGACATCGTTTACGGCCACGCCGGCTACGGCAGTTACGTCCATCTGACGGCGGCGCTCTTCGAATCCATGACGGGGATCAAAATGCTACACGTGCCGTTCAAGGGTGGTGGTCCCGCCTCGATAGCGCTCATTTCCGGGGAGACCCAGGCCCAGATCGCCACGATCGGTTCGCTCTTCACGCATATAAAGTCGAAGCGCGTGCGTCCGCTGGGCGTGACCGCGGCCGAACGGGTGACGCAGTTGCCGGATGTTCCGGCGATCGCTGAAACCGTTCCCGGCTACGATTTCACCGCGTGGGTCGGCGCTTTCGCGCCGAAGGGGACGCCCAAGGCGATCGTGGACCGGCTCAATGCCGAGCTCAAGAACGCGGTGAACGATCCCGGCGTCGCCCCGAAGCTCAGCGCCCAGACGCTCGATCCCATGCACATGACGCCCGAGGAATTCGCGAAGCGCCTGAAATCGGATTACGACAAGTACGGCGAGCTGATCCGGCTAGTCGGTGCGAAGGTCAATTAGACGAGGAGGGTGCCACATGACGCTGCATCGTAACTGGTTTGTCGTCGTACTCGGTTTCTCCGTGCTGTTTCCGGCGGTTGCAGCAGCAGCCGCGGCCGCGGAGAGCTTCCCGCAGCGGCCGATCCGGCTGATCGTTCCGTTCCCGCCGGGGGGCAGCAACGACGTGCTGTCGCGATTCATCGGCATCAAGCTGACCGAGCGTATCGGCCAGACGGTGGTGATCGACAATCGCGCGGGTGCGAACGGAATCATCGGAACCGAGCTCGCATCGCACACCACCCCCGACGGCTACACGCTCCTGATCGCGTCGACGTCGTATGTCCTGAACGCCGTGGTGCGTAGTAAGCCGCTCCCGTACGACATCGAGAAGTCCTTCGATCCGGTCTCCACGATAGGCTCGTCGCCCAACTCGATCCTCATCACTCCCGGATTCGTGAGCTCGGTGAAAGAGCTCGTGGACCGCGCCAAGGCGAAGCCGAAGTCGATCCTGTATGCGTCGACGGGGGTCGGCGGCTTCAATCACTTCGGCGGCGAGCTATTCAATAAAGTCGCCGGAATCGACATGGTGATGGTGCCGTACAAAGGCGGCGGGCCGGCGATGACCGACGTGATCGGCGGCCAGATCCCGGTCATGTTCAGCTCGGTGACCCAGGCGCTGCCGCACGCGCGCTCGGGCAGGCTCAAGATACTCGCGGTAGGCGCGGCGAAGCGCGTGGCCGCGCTGCCGGACGTGCCGACGGTCATCGAGTCGGGTTACCCCGGCTACGAGGTCGTCGTCTGGTGGGGCATCGTCGCACCGGCAGGCGCGCCGCGTCCGGTCCTCGACAAGCTGCGCCGCGAGGTGACGGCGGTTCTGCAGGATCCCGCAACCCGCGATTTCCTTGCGAGCTTGTCGGCCGAGCCGATGAACCTCCAGCCGGCGGCTTTCCGCAAATTGATCGGCGACGACATTAAGAGGTGGAAACAGGTCGCGAAGGACGCAAAAATCAGCGTGCAGTAGGCCTGCGGCCACGCGCGGTCACGCTCGCATCCGGCGCGAGCGTGACCGTTTCGCCCGAGTCCAGCGCCTGCACCACCGCCTCGAAGGCGGACACGGTGGCGAGCATGTCGGCCGCCGTCACGGGAAACGCGGCATACCCCTGTAT
>CAZULX010000425.1:0-5118 GCA_964621335.1 uncultured Streptomycetaceae bacterium | reverse complement strand
GAGGGAAACCTTGGTTTCCCTCTGTACGTTTACCGCAGGCGAGCGTAGCGAGTCCCCGCAGGGGAACCTTCGGTTCCCCTCTGTTCGTCTACCGCACCCCCTCCACACAGTGCTCGCGCAGGCTCAAGCGTTGAGCCTGCCGAGCAGGGTGTGGAGGCGGTCGGGGTCGTTTTCGCGGAGCATCTTGAGCGCGAGCGGCTTCACGTGCGAGAGGCTGGTTTGCAGGATGCGCTGCTTTACGTCGAGGAGGTGCGCAGAATGCATCGAGTACTGCCGCAACCCGAGCCCGAGCAAAAGCCGCGTGAGCGTGAGGTCCCCCGCCATCTCCCCGCACAGCGCTACCGGGACGCCGGCCTTGTCCGCGGTCTTGAAGACGTGCGCGAGCAGCGAAAGCACCGCGGGGTGCAGCGGATCGTAGAGGTGCGCTACGGCGTCGTCAGTGCGATCGACGGCGAGGGTGTACTGGATGAGGTCGTTGGTGCCGACGGAAAGGAAATCGAGCTTCCGCGTGAAGATGCCGAGCGCGAGCGCGGCCGCGGGCACTTCGATCATGCCGCCGATTTTCACTTCGGGGTCGTAAGGCGTGCCTCGCTCGTCGAGGCTCGCTTTCGCCTGCGCGATCAGCGCGAGCGTCTGGTCGAGCTCGCGGGAGCTCGCGAGCATCGGGATCAGGATGTTGATGCGTCCGTATTTCGAGGCGCGCAGGAGCGCCCGGAGCTGGATCAGAAAACGCTCGGGCTCGATCAGGCACAGCCGTATCGCGCGCAGCCCCATCGCCGGGTTCGTGATGAAGCGCTGCGGCTCGTCGACCTTGTCGGCGCCCAGGTCGTAGGTGCGGATCGTCACGGGCAACCCGGCCATGTCCTGCGCGACGCGGCGGTAGGCTTCGAACTGCTCGTCCTCGTCGGGAAGCTGGTTGCGGTTCAGGAACAGGAACTCGCTCCTGAAAAGTCCGATGCCGGTCGCGCCATTGTCCCGGGCCTGCCCTACGTCGTCGGGAAGCTCGATGTTCGCGTGCAGCTCGATGCTCAAGCCGTCGAGGGTCGTCGCGCGCATGTTGCGCAGGCGCTTCAGCTTCAGCCGCTCCAGATCGAACTGGTGCTGGCGCAGCTGGTATTCCGCGAGCGCCTGGCTGTCCGGGTCGACGATCACGACCCCCTGGGTGCCGTCGACGATGAGCAGCTCGTCTTCGCGGATCAACTGGCGGGCGTGATGCAGGGCGACGATGGAAGGGATGTTCAGGCTGCGCGCCACGACCGCGGTGTGCGAAGTCGTGCCGCCGACGTCGGTGATGAAGCTCGCGAAGTGGTGCTGCTTGAACTGCACCACGTCCGCCGGTGACAGATCGCGCGCGACGAGAATCAGCTTGCGGCCGTCGTCGGTCTGCGGCGGCGCGTACCCCGGGTGACCGAGCAGCGCCTTCATCACGCGCTCGACGACCTGTATCACGTCGCTGCGCCGCTCTCGCAGATAACTGTCTTCGATCTGGTCGAACTGCGCGAGGAGCGCGTCCATCTGGACTTTCAGCGCCCATTCCGCATTGCACTTCTCGGTCTGAACTATGTCCCGCGGCTCGACCGAGAGCATCGAATCGTTGAGGATCATCAGGTGCACGTCGATGAAACCGACGAATTCCGCCGGCGCGGTCGCCGGGACGTTCTTGCGCAGCGCCTCGAGCTCGGCGCGCACGCTCGCAACGGCCGCGTCGAAGCGCGCGACCTCCCGCGGGATCTGTTCCGGAGGCACGCGGTAATGCGCGGCTTCCAGCGTCGCGTGCGAAATGAGGTGGGCGTATCCGATCGCTATGCCGCCGGACACGGGAATCCCATGCAGCGCGAAGCTCATTCGGCTTCACCGAAGCGCGTGGCGACGAGCTCCGCGAGCGCGTGCATCGCCTGCGTCTCGTCGGCGCCTTCGGTTTCGATCACCACGGTGGAGCCTTTCGCGGCTGCGAGCATCATGACGCCCATGATGCTCTTGGCGTTTACCCGCCTGCCGTTGCGCGTGAGCCAGACGTCACAGCCGAATCGTCCGGCGACCTGCGTCAACTTCGCTGATGCGCGGGCGTGCAGCCCGAGCCGATTGATGATCTCAACTTCCCGTTGCAGCATTGTGAAGCGAAAGCGGGGGTATGCGCAGCACGCCTTCGCAGCCGCCGCTCACCGCCTTGGTGACGAGCGTTGCCAGGGGGCGGTCGCGGTAGGTAAGGGCGCGGATCAGCATCGGAAGGTTGACCCCGGCGACGCCTTCTACGCGGCCCGGAACCAGCAGCTTCGCGGCGATGTTGGAAGGCGAGCCGCCATACATGTCGGAGAGGATCAGAACGCCGCTGCCGGCGTCGAGCTCTTTCACGAGCGCACGCGCCTGCGGCAGCAGGAGGAGCGGATCGTCCTGCGCGGTCACGCCGAGCTGCCGCAGCCGCGCGGGCCGCTTGTTGAGGACGTGGCTCGCGCAGTGGACAAGGCTTTCGCCGAGCGTTCCGTGGGCGATTATCAGGATCCCGATCATAGGGAAATTCTACACCGCTCCTTCGGCGCCTTCGCTGCGCCTTAAGCGCGCAACGGCGCGCTCAAGCGGCTTTTCGCCGCTCTATGCACGATTAGCGCTCGAGGGCGTCCAGCAGCATGCCGGCGACATTGAAGCCGGTCTGCTGAGTGATCTCTTGGAAGCACGTGGGGCTGGTCACGTTGACTTCGGTCAGGTAGTCGCCGATCACGTCGAGCCCGACCAGCAGCAGCCCGTCGCGGTGGAGCACGGGACCCAGGGCTTCGGCGATTTCGCGGTCGCGTGGGGTCAGCGCACGCGCGACGCCCGTTCCGCCCGCAGCGAGGTTGCCTCGCGTCTCGCCCGCTTTGGGAATGCGTGCGAGCGCGTACGGCACCGGTTCGCCGGCGATCAGGAGCACGCGCTTGTCGCCATCGCTGATTTCGGGGATGTAGCGCTGCGCCATGATGGTCTGGCTGCCGAGCGCCGTCAGCGTTTCCATGATGACGTTCAGGTTGGGATCGGTCTCGGACACGCGGAATATCGACGTGCCGCCCATGCCGTGCAGCGGTTTCAGGATGATCTCGTGGTGCTCGGCGAGAAACGCGCGGATGAGCTCCTCGCGCCGCGTGACCAGCGTGGGCGCCGTGTACTGGGCGAATTTGGCGATCGCCATTTTTTCGTTGTGGTCGCGTATCGCGCGCGGCCGGTTGACGATGCGCGCGCCCTGGGATTCCGCAATCTCGAGGAGATAGGTGCTGTAGACGTACTCCATGTCGAACGGCGGGTCTTTGCGCATGAGGACGGCGTCGTACGCGCCGAGCGCCGTCTCCGCCGGCGGCTCGAGGAGAAACCACGCGTCGCTCTGCTCACCCGTCAGATGCAGCCGTGAGGCGTAACCCGTGACGCCGTTTCGCGTCCAGGCGAGACCGCCCTGGTGCATCGTGTAGAGCTCGTACCCGCGCGCGGCCGCCTCGCGCATGATGGCGTAAGTCGTGTCCTTGTAGATCTTGAACTCGTCGAGAGGATCGACGATGAATGCGAGCTTCACTCGCCCACTGATGCGCTCGCCGGCGCTTCGGCCTCGTCGAGCGCGCTTTCGGTGCGCTCGAGCTCGAGCGCAGCAGCGGCAAGCGCGAGGCGCGCGATCACGCCGTAGGCGTAGAAGCGGTTGGGCGGACAGCCTGGGTCGTCCGGATCGGGCGACGAGCACGGCGCTGCGAATGCGAGCGGCGCGAACTGCATCCCCGGGGCGTTGAGGTTCTCGTCCTTGCCGCGGCTCGTGTGCACGCGGTAGAAGCCGCCGACGACGTAGTGGTCCACCATGTACACCACGGGCTCGGCGACCGCGTCATTGACCGTCTCGAAGCTGTAGACGCCTTCCTGCACGATGACGTCGTGCACCTGCAGCCCTTCCTTCACGACCGCCATCTTGTTGCGCTGCTTGCGGTTGAGCCCTTTCACTTCCGACGGGTCTTTCACCGTCATGATGCCCATGCCGTAAGTGCCCGCGTCGGCCTTGACGATGACGAAAGGCTCGGCATCGATCTCGTACTCGCGATACTTCGCGCGCACGCCGTCGAGGATCTCGCCGACGTAGCCTTCGAGGCACTCCTCGCCTTTGCGCTCGCGGAAATCGATGCGTCCGCAGCGCTCGAAATAGGGATTCACGAGCCACGGGTCGATGCCGATCAGCCCGGCGAACTCCTCCGCGACTTCGCGGTAGGCATCGAAGTGATTCGATTTGCGGCGCACCGCCCAGCCGGCATGGAGCGGGGGCAGCAAAGCCTGCTCGACGTCGCGCAGAATGGCCGGTATGCCTGCGGAAAGATCGTTGTTGAGGATCACCACGCAGGGATCGAAGTCGCCGACGAAGAGGCGGTTCCCTTTGCGCGTGAGCGGCTCGAGCGTGAGCTTCATGCCCCCGGGCAATTCGATGGGCGTCGGCCCCGTGATCTCGGGCAGCAGGCTGCCGATGCGCACGTGCATGCCCGCCTGGCGCAATATGCGCGCGAGCGTCGCGACGTTTTGCAGGTAGAACTGGTTGCGCGTGTGGTTCTCCGGCACCAGCACCGCGCCGCGCGCCTCCGGACAGATTTTTTCCAGCGCCGTCATCGCCGCCTGCACGCAAAGCGGCTGGAATTCGGGGTTCAGGTTGTTGAACCCGCCGGGGTAGAGGTTGGTGTCCACCGGCGCGATCTTGAAACCGCTGTTGCGCAGGTCGACGGAGCAGTAGAACGGCGCTTCGTGCTCCTGCCACTTGCCGCGGAACCAATGCTCTATGGTCGGCGTCGCCGCGAGGATGGAGCGCTCGAGCTCCGGCAGCGGACCGGAAAGCGCGGTCGTGAGGCGGGGTACGGTCGGGGAAGTATCCACCGGCACATTCTATCAGCGAAGTAAAACGGCGCCCCTTGGGGGCGCCGGTCAAAGTTTAAAAGGAAGGGAGGCTACGGAGAAGGCTACTGAGGGAAACCCTGGTTTCCCTCTGTTCGTTGGGTCGCGGCTCGCGGTAGCGCTGCCGAGCGTAGCGAGGTGCCCGCGGCCGGCCCGGTCAATCCCAGGGTGGCGCGCGGCCCTTCGGGTTCGCGATCCGCCCGTCGGGGCGTTTGAGCGCCGCGATCCCGGCCATTTCGT
>CAZULX010000424.1:0-3496 GCA_964621335.1 uncultured Streptomycetaceae bacterium | reverse complement strand
TCGCCGAACAGCGCCTGCGCGAGATACGTCGCATCGGAGAGGTGTCCGCAGCCGAAGGACTGCCGGTCCGCGCTCGACGCCGTGACGATCATCGTTCGCGGGTCTTTCAGCGCCTCGACGAAACCTCCCGAATAGCAGGCCGAAACGACGATCACTTTCCAGCGTATCCCCGACTCGTCGAGCGCGGACTTCAGCGTGTGCGGCGTCACGGGGGAGAAACGCAAAGGCCGGAAGTCGACCACGAGCTCGTGCTTGTCCGAGCCGTGCGAGGACACATACAGCACGAGCACGTCCTCGGCGGTGTTCATCGTCGCCCCGACGTGGGCCAGCGTCTCGCGCAGGCTGGTCACGCTCGCGACGGGATAATCCTCGATCGTCTTGGGATTGTTGACGAGCCTGACCGTGCGCCCTTCCGCGTCGAAGCGCTCGCGGAAAAGCTGCGCGATCATCTGCACCTCTTTCATGAAGACGTCTTCCCCGGCGTAGAGCGCCGCGGCGACGAGATAGATGTCGGCAATCCCGGGACGCTCGGGCTCGATGTTCGAGAGCTCGCGCTCGAGCGCGTCGAACTGCGCATAGAACGAGCTCTCCGCGGCGAGGCTGTAAAAACTTCCGGTGGCATAACCGGCGCTTTCGTCGTAGCGCGGCGTCCACAGGAGTCCCATGGGGATCCAGAGCGCAGGCGCCACCAGCAGAACCACGCCGAAGACGGCCACCAGCGCCCTTCCCCACACTGCGCCCGATGTGAGCCTCATCACCGCCACGATAACCACGGCCCCGGACCATGCGAGCATGAAGTAATCGAAATACGCCCAGTAGGTTTCCGCGAAAGGCAGCCACTGGCGCTGCGCGAGGAGATAGAGCGCCGAAGCGAGCACCGTGAAAGCGAGCCCCGCCGCGGCGAGCGCAACCGGCAGCCGCAAGAGCTCGCCTTCGGCGTCTAAGCGCGCGCCCACCATGCCGAGCGCGAGCACGAGCGGCACGAACACGAGGGCACGCGGCAGCTCGTGGACGTTCAGGTCGCCCGCGAGCCCGACCGCGGCGACCGCGAAGGCGAAGAGCAGCACGACATCGAGCGCCACGAGCAGCGCGAAGAGCTCGGCGGAAGGCGCGAAGTCGCTGCGTGGCGCGCTGCGCAGCATGAAAAGTCGCAACCCGCCGCGAAGCGAGCGCGCGAGGGCGCTCGCGAGCGAACGATCAATTCGCATCCGGCGCGAGCTGCCTCAGGTCTTCCCGTGAATCGACGTCGAGGAGCACGCCGGGATCGTCGCATTCGAGGATGCGGACAGTGTCCCGGTGGCGCTCGAGCACGGCGCGCGCGCCGTTGTCGCCGGACACCGCGAGGAGCTCGAGCTGGAGCGACGCGGCGAAACCGACGGGATGTCCGCGCTCGCCGCGGTAAGCCGGCGCCGCGATGGTCGCGCCCGCGGCGATCGCGCCGGCGATGCTGCGCACCGTCGAGGGCGCCACTCGCGGCATGTCTGCAAGCGCGACGACCCAGCCGCCCGCGTCGCGCGCCGCGGCGACACCGTGCGCCAGGCTGTAACCCATACCGCGCACGGAGTCGGCGCACTGGGTGACGTAGCAGCCTTCCTGCTCGAGCATGTCGGAAAGCGGAAAGTCGCCCGGGCGTATGACGGCGATCACCTCGAGGCCGCCCTCGCGCAGATTGCGCGCGGCGTGAGCGGCGATCGCAACGCCGTCGTCGAGGGGATGGAGGAGTTTCCCACCGCCGAAGCGCGTGCCCGCGCCGGCGGCGAGCAGTACGGCGACGATCGGTTGCTGAGCGTTCATGTAAGCCTGCATTATAGCGACCACCTTCAGGAACTCTTGGATACGGACCGCTCATCATGCCCAGGCTCTGTGCAAACCTTACGTTTCTCTACAACGAGCTCGGATTTCCCGAGCGCTTCGCCGCCGCAGCCGGGGCCGGCTTCGAAGGCGTCGAGTACATGTCGCCGTACGAATACCCGAAAGAGGCCCTCGCCGAAGCCCTTCGAAAGCACGGCCTCTCGCAAGTCCTTTTCAATCTCCCGGCGGGAGACTGGGCGGCGGGCGAGCGCGGCATCGCGTGCCATCCCGATCGCGTCGGGGAGTTTCAGGACGGCGTGGGCAAAGCGATCGAATACGCCAGGGTGCTCGGGTGCGGCCAGGTGAACTGCCTCGCTGGGTTGTGTCCGGACGCGCCGGAAGATCGCCAGCGCGCGGCGTTCGTGTCCAACCTCAAGTTCGCGGCGCTCAAGCTGAAGGAAGCCGGAATCAAGCTCCTGATCGAGCCGATCAACACGATCGACATCCCGGGCTTCTACCTCACCCGGTCGAGACAGGCGCTCGACATCATCGGTGAAGTGGGCGCCGACAACCTTTACCTCCAGTACGACATCTATCACATGCAGATCATGGAAGGCGATCTGGCGCGCACGATCGAAGCCAACCTCGCGCTGATCCCCCACATGCAGCTTGCGGACAATCCGGGGCGCCACGAGCCCGGAACCGGCGAGATCAATTACCGGTTCCTCCTCGACTTCATCGACCGCATCGGCTATTCGGGCTGGATCGGGTGCGAGTACAAGCCCGCCACCACCACCGACGGCGGCCTCGCATGGGCGGCGTCCTACCTTACGCGTGCCGCGGACCGCTAGTTTTTTGCGTCGCACCGATCTGTGCCCTCGCCGTGCTTGACGTGTCGAGAGCCGCGGTCACACAATCCGCTTAGAAAAAAACGATTGCACGTTCCGGTAGTCCCGATCATCCACGGAGGATTTCAATGAAAGCATCACGTATTGCGATGGCAGTCGGCGCGGCGCTCACCCTCGGGTTCGCCGCACCCGCCGCCGCGCAGCAGCTCAAGCTCATGACCGGTCCGCAGGGCGGCTCCTGGTATCCGCTCGGCGGCGCCATCCAGAACATCATCGAAAAGAACGTTCCGGGCACTTCGGTGCAGGTGCTGCCCGGCGCGGGAATCTCGAACGTCGTCGGCGTGCAGACCGGCAAGGCCGAGCTCGGCTTCGGCAACGCGGTATCCTCGGTCGACGGCGTCAATGGCGCGGAGCCTTTCAAGGGCAAGCAGGACAACGTCTGCCACATCGGCACGCTCTACTTCCAGTACTTCCACGCCGTCGCGCTCGCCGATTCCGGCGTGAAAACGATGGGCGACACGAAAGGCAAGGCGCTCACCACGCAGCAAAAAGGGAATACCGGCGAGCAGATGACCCGCCACGCCCTTCAGGTCTACGGCCTGAACTACGGCGGGCTCTCGAAAGTGAACTTCGGCAACTACACCGACTCGGTCACGCAACTGAAGGACGGCCACGCGCAGATATTCACGCTCATTACCACGGTTCCCGCGTCTTCGGTCATGGACATCGCGTCGGCGCGTGAAATCCGTGTGCTCGAGTTCCCCGAGGACAAGTTCAGGGCCCTGCAGAAAATCAACAAGGGCTACGACAAGCGCATCATCAAGGCCGGCAGCTATCCGAAGCAGGACAAGGACATA
>CAZULX010000423.1:0-5063 GCA_964621335.1 uncultured Streptomycetaceae bacterium | reverse complement strand
ATGGGATGTCCGGCGAAGAAAGTCTGCAACGTCATGGCAGGCTCGGCTCTGCTCAAGGACGAGCCGCTCGTCTCGCGCATACTCGAGGCGGTGGTTCGCGCCGTGCACGTGCCGGTCACGCTCAAGATCCGCACCGGCTGGGACCGCGGCAACCGCAACGCGGTAGCGGTGGCAAGGATCGCAGAAGCAAGCGGCATCAAGGCCTTGGCGATACACGGCCGAACCCGCGCGTGCGGATTTTCGGGTGAGGCCGAGTACGACACCATCGCCGAAGTGAAATCGGAAATCGGCATCCCGGTGATCGCCAACGGCGACATCGATACGCCCGAGCGCGTGAAGGATGTCCTCGAGCGGACCCGCGCCGATGCGGTCATGATCGGCCGCGCGGCACAGGGGCGGCCGTGGATGTTTCGCGAGATCACGCACTTTATCGAAACCGGAAAGCGCCTCCCGCCCCCCGAAGTGGACGAAATCCACCGGGTGCTGGTGGCGCACCTGAACGATCTTTATGCTTTCTACGGAGAGCACACCGGCGTGCGCGTCGCGCGCAAGCATATCTCCTGGTACACCAAGGGTTTGGCCGGCTCGGCGGCTTTCCGCCACGGCATGAACCAGCTGCAGACGTGCACCGAGCAGCTCGCGGCGGTAAACGAGTTCTTCGCCGAGCTCGCGGAGCGCGGCCGGCGTCTGCAGTACATCGAGGAACTGGCTGCATGATGAACGACAACGAAATGGCGCGCGTCGTGCGCAGAGCCATCGAAGGGTATTTCAAGGACCTGGACGGAGAGCGCGCACGCGGCGTTTACGACATGGTGATCAACTGCGTCGAAAAACCCCTGCTCGAATCGGTATTGACGCGCGTGCGCGGCAACCAGACGCACGCGGCCGAAATGCTCGGCATCAACCGCAATACCCTGCGCAAGAAGATGAAAGCGCACGGCATCAAGTAAGAGCCTGTTATGGACTTTATCGCACACGACGAACGTGCAGGGAGGGCTCAGTGCTAGGAGGCGCTCGCGCCGCAGTGCCGGACACTGTAAGCGAGCGGCGACAACGCAATGGGCCCTGCCTGCACGTTCCCGGCGGGTTGAGCCAAAAGGGCCCGTCTGCGTCGTTGCTCCTCGTTGCAGAGAAGGGCTATGCGGCCTCGTCGCGCCTAGCATCCAGACCCTTTTGGCTCAACGTCGTGCGCGATAAAGTCCATAACAGGCTCTAGGTGATCAAGCTTGCCCTCCTCAGCGTTTCCGACAAGACGGATCTCGTCGAATTTGCGCGCGGCCTGACGGGCCACGGCGTCAATCTCATCTCCACCGGCGGCACCGCGAAGCTGTTGCGCGACGCGGGGCTCGAGGTCACCGAAGTCGCCGATCACACCGGCTTCCCCGAAATGCTCGACGGGCGAGTGAAAACGCTGCACCCGAAAGTGCACGGCGGCATACTCGCGCGGCGCGACGTGGCCGCGCACGTGGAGGCGATCGGCAAAGCCGGCATCCCGGCGATCGACCTGGTCGTCGTGAATCTCTATCCGTTCGCGCAGACGGTCGCGCGTCCCGGATGCACGCTCGAGGAGGCGATCGAGAACATCGACATCGGCGGTCCCGCGATGGTGCGCAGCGCCGCCAAGAACCATCGGCACGTCGCCGTCGTCACCGACCCCGCCGACTATCCGCAACTTCTGAAGGAAATGTCCGCCACGGGCGGCGCGATCGGCGCCGAGACGCGCTTCCGGCTCGCGCAGAAAGCCTTTTCGCATACCGCCGCCTACGACGGCGCCATCAGCAACTACCTCACTGCGCTCGAAGGGGCCGAGGCGAAGCAAAGAGCTTTTCCCGGGCGCCTGAACCTTCAGCTCGAGCTCGCGCAGGCGCTGCGCTACGGCGAGAACCCGCACCAGCAGGCCGCTTTCTACCGCGACGCGTATCCCGCTGCGGGAAGCCTCGCGAGCTACACCCAGCGCCAGGGGAAAGAGCTTTCGTACAACAACATCGGCGATGCGGACGCGGCGTGGGAATGCGTCAGGACCTTCGACGGACCTGCGTGCGTGATCGTGAAGCACGCGAACCCATGCGGCGCCGCGCTCGGCGAAAACCTCGAAATTGCCTATCGCAAGGCGTATGCGACCGACCCGACTTCGGCTTTCGGCGGGATCATCGCTTTCAATCGATCGCTCGACGAAGCCACCGCGCGCGCGGTGTGCGAGCAGTTCGTCGAAGTCGTGATCGCGCCCGACTTAGCCGACGCGGCGATGGCCGTCTTCGCAGGCAAACCCAATATCCGCGTGCTTGCGGTGCCGGCGGGTGAAGATGCTAATGCGCTCGACTACAGGCGCGTGGGCGGAGGGATGCTCGTACAGACTCCCGACGTGGCAAACGTGACCCGCGAGGGGCTGCGAGTCGTTACCCGGCGCGCACCCGATACGCGCGAGCTCGCGGACCTTCTGTTCGCGTGGCGCGTCGCCAAGTTCGTCAAATCGAACGCCATCGTCTTCTGCGGCGAGGGCCGAACCCTGGGCGTGGGCGCGGGGCAGATGAGCCGGGTCGATTCCGCCCGCATCGCCGCCATCAAGGCCGAGAATGCCGGTCTCACGCTCCAGGGCTCGGTCGTCGCCTCGGACGCGTTTTTCCCGTTCCGCGACGGTCTCGACGTCGTCGCCCGCGCGGGCGCGAAAGCGGTGATCCAGCCCGGCGGCAGCCTGCGCGACGCCGAAGTCATCGCCGCTGCGGACGAGCAGGGTCTCGCCATGGTATTTACCGGTATCCGGCATTTCAGGCACTGAATGAAAATTCTGGTCATCGGTTCGGGAGGTCGCGAACACGCGCTCGCGTGGAAGCTCGCGCAGTCGCCGCGCGTATTCAAGGTGTACGTCGCGCCCGGCAACGCCGGGTCGGCCGCCGAGGAAGGCCTCACGAATATCGCGCAGACCAGCATTCCGGCGCTCATCGATTTCGTGAAGTCCGAAAGCATCGCGCTCACGGTTGTCGGCCCCGAAGCGCCGCTCGCCGAAGGCGTCGTCGACGCGTTCCAGGCGGCCAATCTGAGGATATTCGGCCCCACGCGCGAAGCGGCGATGCTCGAGAGCTCCAAGGATTACGCCAAGCGCTTCATGATGAAGCACCGCATCCCGACCGCGGCTTACGAGACCTTCACCGATGCTGCGGCCGCCCACGAGTACATCGACCGGCGGGGGGCGCCGATCGTCGTCAAGGCGGACGGTCTCGCCGCAGGCAAGGGTGTCGTCGTCGCAACTACAGTCGCCGAAGCGCACGCGGCGGTCGACGCCATGCTCGTCGACAACAGGATGGGCGAAGCGGGCGCGCGTGTCGTGATCGAGGACTGCCTCGACGGCGAGGAAGCGAGCTTCATCGTGCTGGCCGACGGCAGGCATGCGCTCGCGCTCGCGAGCAGCCAGGACCACAAGCGCCTGCTCGACGGCGATGCCGGGCCCAACACCGGAGGCATGGGTGCGTATTCGCCGGCGCCGGTCATCACACCGGCGGTGCACGCGCGCATCATGCGCGAAGTGATCGACCCCACGCTCGCCGGCATGCGCGCTGACGGCGTGCCTTACACCGGATTCCTCTACGCCGGAGTCATGATCGGCAGCGGCGGCGAGGTGAAAGTGCTCGAGTTCAACTGCCGCCTGGGCGACCCCGAGACGCAGCCCATGCTGATACGCCTCAAGAGCGACCTCGTGACGCTGATCGAGCACGCGATCGACGGCACCCTCGACCGCGCCGAAGCCGAGTGGGATCCGCGCGTCGCGCTCGGTGTGGTGCTCGCCGCCTGCGGCTATCCCGACGCCCCGCGCAAAGGCGACGCCATAGAAGGGTTGCCCGAGCCCGGCGAGGATTACCGCGTCTTCCACGCAGGCACCGCGCTCGAGGGCGATCGCGTGATCGTGAGCGGCGGACGGGTGCTGTGCGTGACGGCGCTCGGCCACAACGTGCGCACCGCGCAGAAGCGCGCGTACGAGATCGTGAGCCGCATACGTTACGACGGCATGCAGTATCGGCGCGACATCGGCCACCGCGCGCTGGAAAGGCGAAGCGCGCGCAAAGCGCAGACGCGCAGCGAGCGCGGGACCGACCCGGCGGGCTCCCCGCCCGCCCCGGCCCAGTAACAGCGCCCGCGCGACGTGGACCTGTCCGCGGTCGAGCGGTTTCTGACCAGCCTGCAGCAGGACATCGTCGCGCGCCTGTCGGCCCTAGACGGGGCGGCGTTCGGTCGCGACGCGTGGCAGCGGCCGCAAGGCGGCGGGGGATTGACGTGCATCCTCGAGGACGGGGCGCTGTTCGAGCGCGCCGGGGTTGGTTATTCGCACGTCTACGGCGAGGGTCTCCCGCCTTCGGCTTCCGCCTCCCGACCCGAGCTCGCGGGCCGCTCGTTCCGGGCGATGGGCGTCTCGCTCGTCCTCCAGCCGCGCAGCCCGTACGTGCCTGCGGTGCACATGAACGTGCGCTGCTTCGCGGCGGAGAAAAGCGGCGAGCCGGCGGTGTGGTGGTTCGGCGGCGGCATGGACCTGACGCCGTACTACGCCTGGGAAGATGACGTGCGGCATTTTCACCGCGTCTGCCGCGACGCGCTCGAGCCTTTCGGCACTGAGCGCCACGCGCGCTACAAGCGCTGGTGCGACGAGTATTTCTTCATACGCCACCGCAACGAGCCGCGCGGAGTCGGCGGGATTTTCTTCGACGACCTTCACGATCCCGATTTCGACACCTGTTTCGCGCTCGCGCGCAGCGTCGGCGAGCATTTCCTGCCGGCGTACGTGCCGATCGTCGAGCGCCGCCGCGACGTGAGCTTCGGCGAGCGCGAGCGCGATTTCCAGGCGTATCGGCGCGGGCGCTACGTGGAGTTCAATCTCGTCTACGACCGCGGCACGCTCTTCGGCCTGCAGTCCGGGGGCCGCGCCGAGTCGATACTCATGTCGATGCCGCCGCGCGTCGCGTGGCGCTACGACTGGTCGCCCGCGGCCGGAACTCCGGAAGCACGGCTGTATGCGGATTTTCTCCCGCCCCGCGACTGGCTCTAGCCAGCCCTGCGAGGTCAGCGTCGTTTCTCGC
>CAZULX010000422.1:0-6043 GCA_964621335.1 uncultured Streptomycetaceae bacterium | reverse complement strand
GCGCCGGAGCTCGCGCGGGACACCGGGGGTGAAGAAGAACCGCGCGCTTCCGATGTCGACCGCGAAGCCGCAGGCGGTGCCGATCGGGTTGTCGAGAACCTCGGCGCCCGCGGGCAGCATCGCCTGCTTCTTGTTGTTGGGCGGCATCACGCGGCTCCTGCGCGCGAAATACGCTTCCATCCGCGAGAGCCATTCGTCGCTCAGCACGAGATCGACTCCTGCGGCCTTGGCCGCGATCTCCTGTGAGAGGTCGTCGATGGTGGGCCCCAGCCCGCCGTTCACGATCACCGCGTCGGCGCGCGCCCCCGCGAGCTGGAAAGCGAGCAGAAGGTCTTCGCGGTCGTCGCCCACGGTGGTTTCCCACCTCACCGACAGTCCGAAATCCTCGAGCTTCTGGGTGATGAAGCTGAAATTGGTGTTGACGATTTTCCCCGTGAGGACTTCGTCGCCCGTGCATATGACTTCGATGCGCATGCCCGTTAAGCTCGACCAGAACCGGATTGCCGAATCGTAGCATTACAATCGTGCAAAAACGGGGGGAGATACCGTGAGCGAGACGAGAGCGGTCACCGTTCGGGATGCCACCGAGGCCGACGTCGCGGCGGTGCAGGCGATTTACGCCGACCACGTCCTGCACGGCCTCGCGACTTTCGAGGAAGTGCCGCCGCCGGTCGCGGAAATGTCCGGGCGCAGGAAAGCGGTGCTCGAGCTCGGACTGCCGTACCTCGTTGCCGAGCTGAACGGCAGGGTCGTCGGCTACAGCTACGCGACGAAATACCGGCCGCGGCCGGCCTACCGATACACCGTGGAGAACTCGGTGTACATAGAGGGCGGTCTCGGTGGAAAGGGCATAGGCACCGCGCTCCTCGGGCGGCTCATCGCGCGCTGTGAAGCGGGGCCGTGGCGCCAGATGATCGCGGTGATCGGCGACAGCGCGAACGAGGGCTCGATCGCGCTCCACCGCCGCCTCGGTTTCCAGACGATGTGCACGCTGCCCGCGGTCGGTTTCAAATTCGGCCGCTGGGTGGACAGCGTCCTGATGCAACGCGCGCTGGGCGCGGGCAGCGACTCGCTGCCGACGCCCAGCGGTGTTGCGCTCCGGTGAACGATACAGAGGGAAACCCAGGGTTTCCCTCCGTAACCTCCTTTCCTTCGGCGATCTACCGATCGCCCAGGTGTCTCAGGTAAGGGGGTGGGCGGTGGCGCGGGGGCGTTTGCCGGGCGCGAGATCGACCACCGTCAGGCAGCCGTTGCCGTCGCCCGCGTAATAGCTCGCGGGAACCCCGGGGTAGCACGCGAGCGTGCGGCCGTGGCGCATCTGGCGGTGCGCGTGCACGTGCCCGAGCGCGAGGTAGTCGAACCCCGAGTCCGCGATCTCCTGCGGCGTGATGAGCGACGAGCGCTCGGTTTCGGGATCGTCGGAGTAGAGCCCGTGCGCCATCCCGATGTGCCACAGGTCGCGCGTGCGCGAGGGCGCGCCCGCCATCGGTTTGTAGTCGCGGCTGTGATCGACCATGCAGCGCCCCCACACCGTGGCGTAGAGGGCGGGAAGCTCTATCTGCGTGCCTTCGGTGCGATCGAGAAGCGTGACGTGCTCGCCTGCTTCTCGAAAATCCATGCGCCGCAACACCGAGCTCTCCTCCCAGCAATCGTGATTGCCCGCGATGATGATCGTCGGGCACGACACCCGCGCGAGCTCGCGGTAGACGAAATCGATCACTTTCTTTCCGACGCGGTTGTCGTCGAAGAGGTCGCCCGCGATCAGGAAAAGCCCGGCGCGCGTGGCGAGCACCGCATCGACGACGCGCGAGAAGGCCGCGCGCACGTGGGCGCCGTCCTCGCCGCTGTGGAGGTGCACGTCGGAGGTGTGCGCGATGCGCAAGGGGCGGATCATGATGCCGCGCGCGCCGCGAGAAGACACGCGAGCGCGCCCGCCGCGGTGATGGCGAGGAGCCCGAACGCGATCACGTAACTGCCGGTCAGGACGTAGGCGTTGGCGACCGCGATCGGCCCCAGCATCTTTCCGACGTTGACGAAAAAGAGCGAGCCCCCTGTCGCCTTCACGACTTCGCTGCGCGGCGTGACGCGCGCGACTTCTGCGAGAAACGCCCCGTTCCAGCCGCTCGCGGTCGAGCCGAAGACGAAGAAGAGCGCGCACGCGGCTGCGAGCGGCCAGGCGGGAGTAAGCGCGAA
Source organism: uncultured Streptomycetaceae bacterium (assembly GCA_964621335.1). Taxonomy (GTDB): domain Bacteria; phylum Pseudomonadota; class Gammaproteobacteria; order Burkholderiales; family SG8-41; genus JAQGMV01. The sequence goes on along the minus strand of CAZULX010000422.1, from coordinate 3,850 downwards.
GCACGCGACCGACATGACGAGCATCACGACCGACAGCACCGAGAGCACCGTGTAGCAGTTGTGCGTGAGGTCCGCGAGCCAGCCCCAGAAAACGCGGCCCGCCACGCCGGCGACCTGTGAGGCGGTCAGCACGAGGCCTGCGGCGACGAGCGTGTAGCCGAGCTCTTCGACGAAGAGAACGACCGTGAAAGTCGAGATGGCGAACTGCGGCACGACGAGACACGCGCCCGAGATCGAGAGGTAGCGAAGCGCGCGGTGGCGCCAGATCGTGACGATGCCGCTGAGCGGGTTCACCATCACCGGAGCGTCGGGATCCTTGTCGTCGTCCCAGTACGCGCGCCGGCGTTCGAACATCACGATCAGCACCATTACGACCGCCGCGCTCACCGCCAGCGACCAGCGCCAGCCGAACGCCGTCGCGACGGCGGGGGCGATCAGCGCGGCCAGGATGCCCCCGAGCGGGACCCCCGTCTGCTTCACCGAGAACAGGAGGTTGCGCCGGTTGTCCGGCGTGAACCGCATCAGGAGGTGCGACGCGGAAGGCGTCATCAGGCCGTAACCCAGGCCGAGCAGCACGGCGGAGAGAAAGAAGAACACGACGTGCGGTCCGGTCGCGACGAGGCAGCCCGAGACGAGCAGAACGAGCCCGAGCTGCTGAACGCGCGCGGCGCCGAGCCGGGTGCTGAGATTGCCACCGAACACGAGCGAGAACAGCATCGCGCCGGCAAGCAGGCTGATCTGGTAGCCGATGACCGACGAGGGCACGCCCAGGCTCGCCGCGACTTCGGGCGCGACCGCGGGCAGCGTCATCGTCGCCATCGTTCCCGCCGCCTGGCCGCCGAGAGTGCACGCGAGCAGAAACAGGAAGCCGCCGCCGGTGGGCTCTCGAGCGCCGCTGATCGTCGGCGTTGGAGCCGTCATGTCCGTGTGGCGTTACGTCGTGTTGGGAGCGCCTAGTATATCGTGCCGACTTTGCCCCACAGCGCGTGCATGCTGGGCATCGCGCCCACCGCGCTCCACTCCATCACTTCGCGCACGCCGCACTGCGCTTCGCGCGTGTCGCGCCGGATGGGTTTCATGAGCGGCATGCCTTCCGGCGCGAGGATCGAGCAGACGAAAGGCGTTCTCGCGCTCTCCCCGCGCTCGGTTACCACGGCGACCTCGCCGTTCTCGAGCCTGACCGGCGTGCCGGCGGGGAACACCCCGATCGCCTTGATGAAACGGCCCACGAGCGTCTGCGAGACCTTCTTGCCCTGGTCGAGGAAAATCGCGCGGAGCGCGGCGTTCGGACGCTGCGCGCGCCGGTATTCGCGGGTGGAGATGCGCGCGCAGTAGATGTCGGAGAGCGAGACGAGCTGCGCCGGGAGCGAGATCTCGTCGCCTTTCTTGTGTTGGCCGTATCCGCTGCCGTCGATCGCCTCGTGGTGCGAGCGCACCGCCTCCAGCCAGACGGGATCGGTGACTCCGCGCGCGCGCAACGCCGCGACACTGTCGGCAGGGTGCTGCTCTATTACTTCGCGCTGCTCGGGCGAAAGCGCGTCCTTCTGCGCCTGGAGCTCGTCCTGCAGCGCGAGGATCGAAAGGTTCATGGTGAGCGCCGCCGCTACCGTCGAGGTCAGCTCTTCCTCGCCCATCTCGAGCGACGTTCCGACGACCTGGCAGGTGATCGCGACGTCCAGCGAGTGGCGGATCGAATAGCGGCCGTGGCGCTCGAAGATGGCCGTGGCGAGCGCGGCGTCCTGGCTCAGCCTGCATGCTTCGGCGATCAGCTCGCGCAGGAAGAAGATCTGTTCCGAAAAGCCTTCGACCGACTCGTCCGCGTTGCAGATCAACTCGAGGCGGCGCCGCGCTTCGAGAATCGGCGAGACCGCCGAAGGTCCCAGCTTGTGGGTGAGCGGCTGCGTCTTGCGCACCTCCGCATCGATCTCCGCGAAGAGCCCGCGGGCGATGAGGATCTCGATCTGGTTGTTGCTGCCGATCATCTGGCCCTGGCGCAATAGCAGAAAGCCGCGGTCGTCGTAGGCGTCCCACGGCAATATGCTGCCGATCTCGAGCTCACCCGGCAGGATCCTTCGCTTACCCATCCGAAAATCCCCAATTGGTTTTTGCACCTGCCGCCCACCGGCGGACGCCGGCGCTCTCAGGCCGGGCCCGTCCGGGAGGGAGGGGCCGTGTCACGCTAACGGCACGGGCCGGAAATCCTTGAGGAAGGCAGGCGCTAAGCTGCGCGTAGCGCCTGCTCCAGGTCCGCGACGATATCGTCGATGTGCTCGATCCCGATCGAGAGCCTCACCGTCTCCTCGGTCACGCCCGCTTTCGCGAGCTCTTCGGGGGAGAGCTGCCGGTGGGTGGTCGACGCCGGATGGCACGCGAGCGATTTGCAGTCCCCGATGTTCACCAGACGCACGACGAGCTTGAGCGCGTCCTGGAAGCGCGCGCCGGCTTCACGCCCGCCTTTGACGCCGAAAGTGAGTATCCCCGACGCGCGCCCGCCCATGTAGCGCTCGACCAGCGCGTGGTCCTTGTGGTCGGGCAATCCCGCGTAATTCACCCACGTCACCTTTGCATGCGCTTTGAGGAACTGAGCGACTTTGAGCGCGTTCTCGCAGATACGGTCCATGCGCAGCGCCAGCGTCTCCACGCCCTGTAGCACGAGGAACGCGTTGAAAGGGCTGATCGCCGCGCCCATGTTTCTGAGCGGCACCACGCGCGCGCGGCCGATGTACGCCGCCGGGCCCAGCGCCTCGGTATAGACGACGCCGTGATACGACACGTCGGGCTCGTTCAGGCGCCTGAATTTCTGCTTGTGCTGCGCCCACGGAAACTTTCCGGAATCGACGATGATGCCGCCGATCGAGTTGCCGTGGCCTCCCAGATACTTCGTGAGCGAGTGCACCACGATGTCGGCGCCGTGCTCGAACGGGCGGCACAGATAAGGCGAAGGCACGGTGTTGTCGACGATGAGCGGGATGCCGTTCCGGTGCGCGATGTCGGCGAGCCGCGCGAGGTCGGTGACGTTGCCCAGGGGATTCCCGATCGACTCGCAGAAGACTGCTTTGGTTTTTGCGTCGATCAGATTCTCAAAAAGGTCGGGCTGGCGATAATCGGCGAAGCGCACCTCGATCCCGTATTGCGGCAGCGTGTGCGCGAAGAGGTTGTAGGTGCCGCCGTAGAGCGTGGAGGCCGAGACGATGTTGTCGCCCGCTTCGGCGATCGTCTGGATCGAGTACGTCACGGCGGCCTGGCCCGAAGCGAGCGCGAGCGCCGCGAGGCCGCCTTCCATTTCCGCTACGCGCTTCTCCAGCACGTCCTGGGTCGGATTCATGATGCGGGTGTAGATGTTCCCCTGCACCTTGAGATCGAAGAGGTCCGCGCCGTGCTGTGTGTTATCGAATGCGTACGATGTCGTCTGGTAGATCGGCACCGCGACTGCTTTGGTGGTGGGCTCGGGGCTGTAGCCGCCGTGGACGGCGATGGTTTCCAGTTTCATTTATTCACTCGTTGTCGGTATGGAAGGCGAAACCGGCTGCCGCGTGCTGACCTTGCTTGAATGTCGGCCTCCCGCAGCGGCGGGGTAGGCGGTCCTGTGGCCGGCGGCATCGCGGGCGTTTCTATGATACACACACTGTGAAAATCGCCAGTGAATTCACGTGACCGTCTACCTCGTCGTCCTGCTCGCTTTCCTCACGCACGTTGGTTTCGCCGGGAGCCGTCTCGCGGTGCCCCTTTTCGCCGTGGACCAAGGGGCGACGCCTTTCGTCGTCGGCACCGTAGTCGCGCTTTATGCGCTCTTTCCGGGGCTGCTGGCGATACCGGCGGGGCGAGTGACCGATCGCCTCGGTTTCAAGAT
>CAZULX010000421.1:0-3745 GCA_964621335.1 uncultured Streptomycetaceae bacterium | reverse complement strand
ACCGACGCGTAGAAATACCTCGAGACCATCCATTCGAGCGGCTAGCACCTGCTCGAGATCATCATCGACATCCTCGACCTCTCCATGATCGAGGCCGGGCAGCTCTCGGTCGAGAACATGCCGTGCACGCCGCACGAGCTGGTGCGCGAAGTCGTGATGGTGCTCGGGGTGAGGGCACGCGAGAAAGGCATCGCCCTCGATCTGCGCATCGACGGACAGATTCCCGAAACGGTCGTGTCCGACCCGACGTATCTGCGGCGCATCGTCACCAACCTCGTCGGCAACTCGATCAAGTTCACCGAGAAAGGCGGCGTGACGGTGGTGCTCAAGCTCTCCGGAGACGCAGGCTCGCCGCTCCTCGGGCTCGACGTGACCGACACCGGCATCGGCATCGCCGCCGACAAGCTCGACGGCATGTTCCAGCCTTTCACGCAGGCCGACAGCTCGATCACCCGGCGCTTCGGCGGAACCGGTCTCGGGCTCACGATCAGCCGCCGCTTCGCGCGCGCGCTCGGCGGCGACATCACCGTCTCGAGCGAGTACGGCAAAGGCAGCACCTTCAGCGTGACGGTGGCCACCGGGCCGCTGGGGGGCGTTCGCATGGTCGACCAGAGCGCGCTCGCAGACCAGGGTGGGCAGGACGCCTCCACGGACGAGGTGCGGTGGACTTTCCCGCCGAAGCGCGTGCTCGTGGTCGACGACGGCCCCGAAAACCGCGAGCTGGTGCGCCTGGTGCTCGGGGAGACCGGCCTCATCGTCTCCGAAGCCGAAAACGGCCAGATCGCGGTCGACATGGCGGCCGCCACCGCCTTCGACATGGTCCTCATGGACATGCAGATGCCGGTGATGGACGGCTACACCGCGACGCGCACCTTGCGCGCGAACGGCTTCCAGGCGCCGATTTACGCGCTCTCCGCGAACGCGATGAAGGAAGACGAAAAGGCGATACTGGATGCCGGGTGCTCGGGCTTCATCACGAAGCCGGTGAATATCGACAAGCTCATGGAAACGCTGGTGACGCTGCTCGGCGGCCAGCGCGTCGAGTGTGCGGTGGCGCCCGCGGCAACGGAGGCGGCCGTTCATGCGGAAGCTGCGCCTCCCGTGCTGTCCGCAGTGCCTTCCGCAGCTGCCGCACCCGCTCCGCAGCCGTCGGTCGCCGCGCCGGGCGTGTCCGGGCCTCCGGTGCGCTCGCGCCTCGCCCGCAGCCCGCGATTGCGTCCCGCGATACGCAAATTCGCGGGCCGGCTCGACGAGCAGATGGTCGTCATCGAGCGCGCTTTCGAAACGCAGGATCTGCACGAGCTCGCGCAGCTCGCGCACTGGCTGAAAGGGGCCGCGGGAACGGTCGGATACGATGATTTCACCAAACCCGCGGCGCGTCTGGAGCAGGCGGCGAAAGAAGGCAGCCTCGAAGGGGCGGGCTCCGCTCTTGCAGAGGTACGGGACCTCGTGGGCCGGCTGGAGTCACCCGAGGAAGAAACTGCTACAGCGGTGCCCGCATGAGCCGTTACTCCTTGGGCGGCATTCCTTTCGAAGCACCCACCCGAAAACCCGAACCCGTGAACATCCCCAAATGGAAGAACTGGCTCGTCGGCCAGGCGCGAGGCGGCAGCAGCGCCGCGCCGAGCGTGGGGCGCGGGAAGGGTGCCGCGGGGCTCGACAGGATCTTCGACTCGCTCATCATGATGATCGATGACGAGCCGCTCGCGATCGAGGTCGCGCAGGTCCACCTCGAGGATGCGGGCTTCACGCGCTTCGTCGCGACTTCGGAGCCTGCTCGCGCGCTTCAGATCATGCTCGAGCGCAAGCCCGACATACTGCTGCTCGACCTCATGATGCCGGGGATGAGCGGCTTCGACATCCTCGCTCAGATGGAGGCGCGGAACATCCTCAAGGACGTGCCGACGATCGTGCTCACGTCGGCGACCGAATCAGAGACGCGGCTGAAGGCGCTCGAGCTCGGCGTGACCGAATTCCTGGTGAAGCCCGTGGATCCGATCGAGCTCGTGATGCGCGTGAGCAACACGCTCGCGGCGAAGGCGTACTGGCAGGGATGCTGGGAGGCGCGATGAAAATGGAAGCTCCGGCGGGCAAGGAAGGCGACGCGCTCGAGAAGCTGACGGGCGCGCTCGTCATGATGGTCGACGACGAGCCGCTCAATATCGAGGTCACGCAGATCCACCTCGAGGATGCGGGCTACGAGCGCTTCGTTTCGACCTCCGATTCGACCGCGGCGCTCGCGATGCTCGCCGACACGCGCCCCGACGTGCTGCTGCTGGATCTCATGATGCCGGGCATGAGCGGCTTCGACATCCTCACCGAAATGGCCGCGCTGAACGTGCTGAAGGACGTGCCGACGATCGTGCTCACCTCGTCGGTCGACGCGGAGACGAAGCTGAAGGCGCTCGAGCTCGGCGCGACCGATTTCCTGGCGAAGCCGGTGGACGCGAGCGAGCTCGTGCTGCGGCTCCGCAACACGCTCGCCGCCAAGGCCTATCGCGACCGGCTGGCGAACTACGACACGCTCACCGGGCTCCCGAACCGCCACACCTTCATGGACCGCCTGGACTGGGCGCTGAAGCACAGCGAGAGGAGCGCCGCGCGCGGCGCCGTGCTGCAACTGGGCATCGACGAGTTCAGGAAAGTGAACGAAGCGCTCGGTCCCGCCGCGGGCGACGCCGTCCTGCGTGATATCGCGCAGCGGCTCGAGATCTCGCTGCGCAGCACCGACACCGTCAGCAGGGTCGCGGGCGAGCCGCAGCCGAGCCTCTCGCGCATGTCGGGCGACGAGTTCATGCTGCTCCTGCCGGTGATCGGCACGAGCGACGATGCCGCGCGCATCAGCGAGCGCATACGCGACGCGATCTCGCAGCCGGTGCACTCGGCCGGCCACGAGCTCGCGATCACCTGCAGCATCGGCATCGCGCTTTTTCCCGCGGACGGGGTCACGCCCGACAACGTCGTGAAGAACGCGGGCACTGCGATGGCCTACGCGAAAGAGTGCGGCAAGAACACGATGCGCTTCTACTCGAGCGAGTTGAACGCGCGCGCCCTGCAAAAGCTCTCCCTCACGAACGAGCTCAGGCGCGCGCTCGAGCGCGACGAGCTCAGGCTTTTCTACCAGCCGAAAGTCGATCTGCAAAGCGGTGTCGTGCTCGGCGCCGAAGCGCTCGTGCGCTGGCAGCACCCCGAGCGCGGCCTCGTGCCGCCGGGCGAGTTCATCCCGCTCGCGGAAGAGAACGGCCTCGTCGTGCCGCTCGGCAACTGGGTGATGCGCGAAGCGTGCCGGCAGAGCCGCGAGTGGCAACTCGCCGGCCGCCGCGTGCCGCGTATTTCGGTGAACGTCTCCAGCCACCAGTTCAGGCAGGGGGACCTGGGCGAGATCCTCGCCGGCATCCTCACTGAGACCGGCGCCGACCCGCAGAACCTCACGCTCGAGCTGACCGAAGGCGTGATCATGGACAACGCGGAGAAGAACCTCGAGACGCTGCGCCGGCTGAAGGAGATGGGAATGAAGCTTTCCATCGACGACTTCGGCACCGGCTACTCGTCGCTCTCCTACCTCAACAAGTTCCCGCTCGACGAGCTGAAGATCGACCGCTCGTTCGTGATGGAGATCAAGGGACCGGACGAGCGCTGCGCGATCATCACCGCGATCATCGCGATGGCGCACAGCCTGGGCTTGCGCGTGGTCGCCGAAGGCGTCGAAACCGAGCCGCAGCGCGCCTACCTCGCCGCGGAAGGC